>PUNU01000248.1 GCA_003551865.1 Syntrophomonadaceae bacterium | reverse complement strand
GCTACGGTGCCTACATGAACGAGGAACAGATGCGGGATAAAATCAGGTCGCTGGAAATTGTCATGGAGCATGACCCGGATAACCCCAAACTGGCCTGCCAAATTGCCAGGCTGGCTATGACCCTGGGAGAATGGCAAAAGGCCATTGATGTATTGTCGAAACATGCCGACAAAGATGATCCGGAAGTTTTGGTGGACCTGGGTGTTGCCCTGTGCAAAAAGCAAAAGGGTGAACCAAAAAGGTCTGAGTACAAGAAGGGACAACGCTACCTGCACAGTGTTTGCACACCTTCAAGCGACGATGTTGGCGCCCTGTCCGCGCTGGCCGATACCTATAAAGGAATTGATGACAGAAAAGCGCGTGATTTGTACCATCGGGCTTTTCAGCTCGATACGGGCAACCCCTATACCCTGGAGAATTACCTCGATCTTGAGCTCTATTCTGCTAAAGATATTGCCATGGTGGAACCACTGGTACCGGTAATTAGAAGATCTATCCAGAGGTGCGTCGACCAGATTGAAGTAGGTGTCAACCTGCCCTGGGTATTCTACACGCTGGGCAAATTTAACCTTTTGCTTGGCGATCCTTATGCCGCCCTGGAGGCTTATGCCAAGGCGGTCCAGCTGACCCCTGCCCCGTATATGGTCGAAACCGCCCTTGAATCACTGGAAAAACTGCAGGATGTATCCGTTAACCTGGTTGGGTTTGAATGGGTACGCCGCCTGCTGTTAATTACCCTGGCAGTGCGGGCTGCCAGGAAGGCCAAAGAAGCCATGGCTAAAGTTGAAATGGCCGGGGATGCCGAAGAGAAGAAAAAATTAGAAAGAAATTATAGGGACAGAGCGAAAAAAGCGAAAAACGCTGAGAAAAGAATTAAAGAGCTGGCCTTATACAGAGGCAAGCCCATAAAGGAGCCGATTGTTATAGTAGCCGGCGGTTGTGATCCTTCCGTGGAAAAACAAATGAAAAAATACCGGAAAATGGTGTTGGCTGCTTTTAAATATTACGAAGGCACGGTCATCGGGGGCGGCACACAGGAAGGCGTAAGCGGCCTGGTCGGAGAACTGGGTAAAACATATCCGGAAAGGATCCGCACCATTGGTTATCTCCCAAAGCTTATTCCCACCAATGCCCATATCGACAAACGCTACGGAGAATTTTATGAAACAGACGGCAGTGATTTCACCCCGATGGAACCCCTACAAAACTGGATCGATCTCATCGCCTCGGGGGTGGATCCCGCAGGGGTTAAGCTGCTCGGGATTAACGGGGGCAGCATTGCGGCCACTGAATTCAGGATCGCCCTGGCCCTGGGGGCCGTTGTCGGCCTCATTGAAGACAGCGGACGCGAGGTGGCCAGGCTGCTGCGTGATGAAAAATGGGTCGACTCTGATAGGTTGCTTCATTTACCTTCCGATGTTATGACGGTAAAGGCATTTATCGGGTCGGCAAGCCCGAAGCTGGATAAAGATGTTCGCAACAAACTGGCTCAGAAAATTCATCAGTCTTACCGGGTGACAAAGCAGGGCATTTCCGGGCCCGGTGATCCGGCCATGAACCAATGGGACAAGCTGCCGGAGGAATTCAGGGAATCAAGCGCCAAACAGGCTGAC
The DNA here is from genome assembly GCA_003551865.1 of Syntrophomonadaceae bacterium. Next base: position 6,272 of record PUNU01000248.1, on the reverse strand, counting down.
GATATTTTTAGCAAGCTCCGCGAGATTGGCTGCACCGTGCACGAAGTTACCGGCCGGGATATTGAGTTAATCGAATTCACCGGTGACGAGGTTGAACTGCTGTCGGAAATTGAACATGGCCGCTGGAATGTTGAAAGGCTGCTTGAAGGGTGGAGCTGGGGGGAAGAAAAAGATCTTGCCAGGAAGACCAGCCCTTACCTGGTCGGCTGGGAAGAGTTGCCGGACAACGTAAGAGAATGGGACAGGGCTGCGGTGCGAAAGATACCGGAATTTTTAGCTTCGATCGGCCTTGAGATACGCCGCGGGGATTAAGAAAACTCTTTAATAAGTATTTTAAACTGCTTTATTTTTAGAAAGGGGCTGTCTTTAATTGCAAGCCGGCACTAAAAAAAATGTTGTGGTAACCGGGGATCTGACCATAGACTGGAACCTGGCACTGATTCCCGCAGCTGAAGGGGAAGGCCCCGGCGTAACCTGGTGGAAAGACACCTTCGCTCGTTTTTCTCAGCAGCGCGGCGGGGCTTTTCTGCTTGCGGAGCTGGTGGCCAGGGTGGCAGAAGATCTTCGAAAGGGTGGTGAAGACGAGTGGAACCTTTTTTCTGTCCAACCGCCCCGGGAAGAAGTTTTCCCCGATGATCGGAATTTTCACCACTCCCATGCCCTCTGGTCGCGCTCCAATGATAAAGAGCAGGCCTGGCGGGTCAAGGAATTTCTCGGCCTGGCCCGCAGCACATCGGAGGACACAGAAAAGTGGCGGCTGGTTGCAGATGATCCTCCGGGAGCCGACCTGATAATTCTTGATGATGCCGACCTTGGTTTTAGACAGCAGCCGGAACTGTGGCCCCGGGCTTTAATGGATGAGAGCTGTTCTTCGTGGATCCTCGTAAAGATGTCGCGTCCCGTCGCCCAGGGAGCACTCTGGCAGCACTTGCATGAAAATTGTGCCGACCGGGTAATCGTAGTAATGAATATAAACGATCTGCGGCGCACTGAAGTCCAAATCAGCCGCGAGCTTTCATGGGAAAGGACGGCCCATGATCTCTACTGGGAACTCACCCATAACCTGCGGGTCAATGCTCTTTCCCGCTGTGCTCATGTTATTGTTTCTTTCGATAACACCGGGGCCTTTCTTTTGTCGGGCGCCGCTGATGGAAAACTTAAAAATGCAGGGGCGATAGAATCTTTTGATGGCAGACTGTTTTTCGATCCCCTAATAGTAGAAGGAATGTGGAACCAGGCCTATCCGGGGAGTATGATCGGCAACACCTCCTGTTTGACCGCCGGCGTAGCCCGCCAGCTAATGGTTAATGGTGAGGATCCCGATCTGGCAAAGGGGATTCAAACGGGCCTGGCAGCTATGCGCAGGCTGCATAAAAAAGGTTACAGCGGGTATGAACAAACCGGCGAAAGGACCGGCCTCTCATTTCCGGTGGAGGCCATTGCCGGGGAGCTGGCTGTCGAGGAAGAACCTTTCAAGGTTGCCCCTGTGCCCAGCCCGGTCCGCTTTTTGTCGGGGCAGGCCGGAGAAAAAAAGGAAGAAGAACACCGGGGTGAATGGACTATTCTCCAGGATCGCTACCGCGAGTCCCTCGATCAAGTGGCCAGAAATATTGTACTGGAAGGAGTGGAAAAAGCACTCGACGGGGTGCCGCTCGGTAATTTTGGCAAGCTTGTGACCGCCGATCGCCGGGAGGTTGAAAGCTTTCGCAGTATCCGCAGTTTGATCGGAGAATACTGCGGCCAGTCGCAGAACAGGCCTCTTTCAATTGCTGTTTTTGGGCCGCCGGGATCAGGGAAATCATTTGCCGTAAAACAGGTGGCCGAATCTGTCAGGCCCGGCGAGATAGTTCCCCTGGAATTTAATCTATCCCAGCTTGGTTCCGTGGAGGAACTGCACGATGCTTTCCACCAGGTTAGAGACAAGGTGCTGTCCGGGAAAATGCCCCTGGTTTTTTGGGATGAATTTGACAGTGCCTTTGAAAATCAGCCCCTGGGTTGGCTGCGCCATTTCCTGGCACCGATGCAGGACGGTGCTTTCCGCGAAGGCCAGGTTGTCCATCCCGTAGGCCGGTGCATTTTTGTTTTTGCCGGGGGGACATGCTGCCGCATGGAAGACTTTACCAGCGCCTTGAGCAACCGGGATTTTATCCAGATGAAAGGGCCGGATTTTGTCAGCCGCTTGAAGGGTTACGTTAATATCTTTGGCCCAAACCCTTACACCACCGAGGAAGGTTACACTGATCCCTACTACCTGATCCGCCGGGCGATTATTTTTCGGGGCATACTGCAGATGAATGTGCCGCATATCTTCAGCAAAGTCGGTGAAGTCGCCAGGTTGAATATTGATCCCGGGGTTTTGCGAGCCCTGCTCCATGTCAGTGAATACAAGCACGGGGTGCGTTCCATTGAATCGATTGTATCAATGAGCAGTCTGGTTGGTAAAAGCGCTTTTGAGCGTTCTTCCCTGCCGCCGGAGACTCAGCTTAAACTGCACCTTAACAGCCGTGAATTTCTATCTCTGGTCCAACAGCTGGAAATTGAGGGTGAACTGCTGGAAGACCTGGCAGAAATAGTCCACGAATTATTCTGTGAGGCCAGGAAACGTGACGGCTGGAAGTGGGGGCCGACCAGGGATGACCGGAAAAAGCTCCATCCTCTGCTGAAGCCTTATGCAGAACTCGATGAAACCAGCAAAGAGACAAACAGGGTTAATGTGCGGACCATTCCAGCAAAGCTGGCCGCAGCCGGTTACATCATGGTCCCGGCTAAAAGCGATCAGACTCCGTTTGATTTTCCCGGTGATGACCTGGAGTTATTGGCCCGCCTCGAGCATGAAAGCTATGTAAAAGGCAAGCTGGAGCAGGGCTTTACTTATGGCGAGCCGACAGATGAAAATCCCCGGCGCAATCCTTACCTGGTTGAATGGGAGAAGGTGCCTGAGGAGATTAAAGAAACTGATCGGGATCTGATCAGGGGAATTCCCAAAATACTGGCCAGGGCGGGGTATGCCGTGGTAAAGCTTGGAGAGGATTAGCCGGCCCACTCTTATAAGCCGGCCTGGTTTAAGCAAGTAAAAATAAGATGCCGCTATTGTTCGCATGTTTCTAATAACAACAACAGGGGAGATTAAATCTCCCCCGTTGTTTTAAAGTATAATCGACCGGTTTTGTGCTTAAAAAAGATCGTACCATTCCGGCACCACCGCTTCGCCGGGTTCCAAATTATTCAGCTCAAAAGTTTCCGTAATAGTTGCTTCACCTTCTACGGTCATATCTTCGTGCAGATAAGCACCCGACCACGGGCTGCTGATATCAATATAGCGCTTGACCGTGCCTCCGGTTGTGCCGGCCTCCTGTTCGATGTGGAAGTAATCACCGACATAATCTTCGCCTTTTGCCACAGCAAAATAGCCGTCATCGTCTTTATAAACTCCGTAAGCGTCGTCTTTGACAACGTCGGGATCATTTTCCTCTTTAACGTTTTCATCATAGGGCCCATGGGCTGCTTCGAAGTCCTGGCTTAAACTGCCCGATTCCCCGGGCTTTGCTTCTACCTGGACCGCCCACACCTGTTCGGTCAATGCTTCTCCGTTACTGGAGATGTTGATGGATGAGCCAACTGTAAAGCCGGTTGCGAAAAGAGTTATGAACAGCATAACGGCTGTAACCGTTCCTAACCTGAGTGCTTTATTCATATTTATTCGGCTCCTTTACAAGAATGCTGACTTATGCTTCCTTGCCTTTTTGACACTAACACAATGGCGGGTGCCGTGTCAATTTTGAAATTCGGTCGGTTTTACGCAGAGATTCAAGGAATTTGTCTTAATAGGCGTTCAAATACCATTTGGCGGGTAATGCCGTCGGCCGGCTTGGCGGTTGATTTCAATCTGCCCGGCGGGCCTGGAAATAATGAAAAAATTATTAGCAGGAAATTATTGCATTAGGTAGAAAATTAAAAACTACAAATAAATCACTTTCTGCTGTCTACAACTTGGTCCCCAGAAAGAACCGGCAGGAGACTTTGTATTTCTTGTATAATTCTACGCGGCGGCCGGGTGTATGCCGGGCGAAGGATTTTAATTAATTTTATCGAGGCAAGCCGGCTTAACGGCAGTCGTTATGCCTTTTTCGCCCGGTTGTCTGCCTTCTGTTCCGGATCTTCGGCCCGGCAAGCAAAATTTTTTAAAAATAATTAACTGGCCGGAGCATACCGGAAGGAATCAATTCGTTTAAAGGAGTATTTATTATGGACCCGTGGTGGATCGCCCTAATCGCTTTGGTGATTTCTCTTTTATACGTGCTTTACAAGCTGCTTGAACCTCTTTTTAAGAGAAAGGACGATGACAATAACTACTGAGCGAGGAGTTAAATCCACCTTAAAAAGATAGTTGGAACAGCCTGTTCTCTAGTTTCAACCCTCTGCCTGCAAGGCCGGCTAAAAATTTATGGTGTGGGGGCACGGAGACATAAGATGATGCGAGAATACCAGGTTTTAAGTCTGGAAGAGTACAACCGCCCGGTAGATGAGGAAAAAATAGAAGCCGTGATCAATAGCATGGTCCAAAAGGGCTGGAAGTTTACCCGGCTCAGCAGTGGTGGATGAGGAGAATCGGGCTTTTTATGTGCTGGGTTTACATGATATTTGAAACTGAAAAGTGAAAGTATATAAACAGGGCAATACAATCAACCAGGGGTGAGCAGCAATGATTAAGACAGCGGATGGCAGTGAGGCGCCGCAGGGCGGCAGTGAGGGGAAAAAATCTGAAGAACGTTTTTCCTATGCAAAGATTTGGTGGATCGGTTTTGGTTTTTTAGGCGTTCAGCTCGCTTTTACCACCTACAATGCTTTTCTTCCTTTAATGTATCGTATGTTTATCGAATCACGGGCTGCTATCGGCCTGCTGATGGGCACCGACAACCTGATCGGTCTCTTGTTGATCCCGGTGGTCGGCGCCTGGTCCGACCGTGTCAATTCGCCGCTGGGGCGGCGTCTGCCGTTTGTCCTGGTCGGCCTGCCCCTGGCAGCCTTGACCTTTTTTGCCATTCCTTTTGCTGCAGCATTACTGTGGACTTTGATTATTACCGAGATATTGTTTACCGCGGCCATTCATTCTTACCGGGGGCCGGTAATTTCCTTAATGCCCGATCATACCCCGCCGGAGAAGCGCTCGACGGCCAACGGCATAATCAACCTGATGGGTGGAATCGGCACTTTGATCGCTTTTGGCGGACTCTCGCTGCTCTATGATATTGATCCGCGCCTTACTTTCGGGGTTGGTGCCGGCGTTCTTTTGTTCACTCTTTTTATCGTCTGGTGGAAGTCCGACCGCCATCCCCCATATATCGACAATACCCCGGTTGCCTCGAAAAATCCGATCAAAGAAGCGGGCCGGGGTATTAGGCTCCTGTTCAAGCCCGCTTATTTGGGCCAGCTCCTGGTCCTGGCTGCGATGCTGTCTTACTTTATCGGGTTTGCGGGCCTCGATGCCATGTTTCCAATTTATGGTGTGGAGACACTGGGCCTAACCGAGGGGCGGGCCGCTTTTATCCTGACCACTTTTGCCGGCTCTTTTCTTGTCTTTGCCCTGCTGGCAGGCTGGATCGGGACTCGCATCGGCAAGATTCCCGCTATGCTTTTGGGTTTGGCTGTGGTGCCGGTTCTTTTTCTGTCGGCCATCCCTGTTCGTGATCCGGTAATAATTGGCGCGATCTTTGTGGTGGCCGGATTTGCCTGGGCCCTGGTCAACGTGCAGGCGATGCCGTTGATCGCCGACCTGGGAGGACGCGACCGGGTTGGTTTTTATATTGGGCTTTACTACATATTTACAATGGCCGGGCAGATGATCGGTCCCTTTGTGCTTGGTTCTGCAATGGATTTAATGGGCAACCACGGCATGTTTGTGGCCGGTGCCGCTGTCTACGCCCTCGGATTTGTTTTGCTTCGCGCCGGCAAGCGCCGGCTGAGCGCAGATCCCGAGGAAATTGCCCGCACGAGCCGGCTTAAGCATGCCGAACCAGAACTCAACTCCGGGGATTCTGCGGGTGGTCAGTAGAGGATTGTTTTTAGTTCCTGGGGGTAATCAGTAATAATTGCCTCCACCTTCCTGGATATGAGGTATTCCATCTGTTGAAGATCATTCACCGTCCAGGGAAACAGTGCGAGGTTGTGTTCTTTAAAACCGGATATTACTTCGGTCAGCCGGAGATGTATAAACAGGGGGTGTACCGAGTAACAGCCCAGGGACAGAGCATAATGCCACGGTTCCTTAATTT
>PUNU01000077.1 GCA_003551865.1 Syntrophomonadaceae bacterium | reverse complement strand
TTAAAAAACTGGGAGAACCGATCCCCGATTTTGATTTTAGAATCCCCGGAGTTTCCTCGATTTCCATGGACCCGCACAAATATGCCTATACCAGCATCGGGGCATCTATTGTTCTTTTCAGGAAGAGCTTTAACAAGATGCTCTCGCAGTATGCGAATCTCCGCTGGCCGGGCTACCCGATTGTCAACCCGGGCGTCCTCTCCACAAGGTCTGCCGGGCCGATTGCTGCCACCTGGGCGGCCCTTCACCACATCGGCGAACCCGGCTATATGGACCTGGCCGGCAATATTCTCAACGCCAGGAACAAGCTGGTCGATGGCCTGAAAAACTTAAATTTCCGGATAATGGGCCGGCCAAGATCACCAATTGTCGCTTTTAGCTCGGATGATACCAACCTTTTTAAATTAAGTGACGAAATGTTAAGGAAGGGCTGGTTCCTGATGCCGCAGAGGGGAATAAGCGAAATGAAGATCCCCCGCAGCATACACCTGACCATCACGCCGGTTCATGACAAACTGGCCGGTCAGTTCCTGTCAGAGCTGGAGGAAACCAAGGCGGAAGTCGACAAACTGCCGCCGTCTGAGATCGAAGAGATGGCCAAAGGCTTTGGCATGATTATGGGGCTGACGGCCGGTGAAATGGACTATGACGCCTTAAGGCAGATAATGAGCAAGCTGGAAGGCTATGTTGAAGCCTATGGTCCGGAGCTGCTGAAAGCTTTTGGATTGGAAGAAGAAATTCCGCAGGAAATGGCGATGCTCAACGAACTTTTCGATGCTTTGCCTCCGGAAATCATGGAATTGCTGGTAAACTACGTCATAATTGAGGTTTACAAAAAAGGGTTTTAATTAACCGGCAGGCTGGATCAGTTTGCTGATCCGCGCTCTTTGTATTATGATTTTTGGATTTGCTGTTAAGAGTGAAAATCCAGATGAAAGCAGGTGAGTTACTTGCGGGCAGCTGTCCTCAACGGTACTGAAGATTTACAGGTTGTGGATAAACCAAGGCCCGAGCCGGGGGAAGGAGAAGTCCTGGTTAGAGTTGAATACTGCGGCATATGCGGCTCCGACCTGCACGCCTACAAAAGCGGATTGTTTCCCTTTGGCATGACCATCGGACACGAATATGCCGGCAGTATTGAAGCAGTGGGGCCCGGGGCAGGTAAACTGACAAGTGGACAGAAAGTTACCGGTACAGCTTCAATAGCCTGCCGCAGCTGTTTTTCCTGTCTTTCCGGGCGGGACAACATTTGCGAAGCTATGAATGTAGTCGGGGTTACCCGGGAAGGGGCAATGGCGGAATACCTGGTGGTCCCCGGGGAAAGCATTGTTGTCATTCCCGATAAAACCCCCATTGAATTTGGTGCGCTGGCCGAACCCTACAGTGTGGCCTTGCACGGGATTAAGATGATCGGAGTTTCCCCGGGGCAGAGCGTAGCGGTACTGGGTGCAGGTGCTATCGGGCTCTGTCTGCTGACCGAGTTGAAAAGGCGCGGCCTGGAAAAAATATTTATGGTGGATGTTAATGAAAAGCGCCTCGTTGCTGCCGGTGAGATGGGCGCCTATGCTATGATTAATCCCGGGGCGGAAAGTTTGGATAAGCGGATCGGCGAGCTGACTTCCGGCGACGGCGCCGACCTGGTTTTTGAATGCGTCGGTGTCCCGGAGACAATCCGGGAAGCGACCAACCTGGTCCGGCAGGGTGGAACTCTGCTTGTTTTTGGTATTTGCGAAGTTCCTGTGGATTTGTTTTTCCTGGGCCTGGTAACCAGGGAGATCCAGCTGCGGACCTCGTACGGGGCAGCGGCTGAGGAATTCAGGGAAGCTATGGAAATTATCGCCTCGGACCCTTCGGTTCTGACGCCTTTGATTGAAAAGGTTGTCGCTCTGGACAATCTGGCTGATGAGGGTTTTGCTCCACTGCTGAAGCCCGGCTGTTCAGCAATTAAGATCCTAGTAAAAATGAATTAAACAGGAGGAATATGATGACACGTATTAAAGGCGGACACCTGGCAGTCAAGTATTTAAAAGAGTTGGAAAACGTAGGTACTGTGTTCGGTATTTCCGGAGGGCATATCGAAACCCTTCTGGATGGATTTACTGAGTACGATATTCGCACTGTTGATGTGCGTCACGAGCAGGCGGCGGTAATGGCGGCCCAGGCCTGGTCCGTCTATACCGGTCAGACCGGGGTTTGCTTTCTTACAGCCGGTCCGGGTTTTACCAACGGGCTAACCGGGTTGGTTAATGCTTTCCTCGACAATATTCCCCTGGTTGTCCTCTGCGGCAGGCATCCCCTGCGTGATGACCTCAGGGGTGCCCTGCAGGAAATGAACCAGATTGACATGGTCAAGCCGGTAACCAAGTGGTGGGCTACTTGTTATGAGGCAAAACGCATTCCCGAATATTTGTCCATCGCCTTTCGCACCGCCCGTGAAGGGCGGCCCGGCCCGGTATTCCTGGAACTGCCCCCCGATGTTTTAAACATATCCGTAGAAGAAAGCGAAGCTCCCTTCCCACCCCGCTCGCCGCAGTGCTACACCTGCCGCCCCGACAAGGATTCGCTGAAGGAAGCGGCGGAGATTATCGACGGCGCAAAACAACCCCTGTTTTTTGGCGGCAGCGGCATCGGTTTAAGCAACAGCGCCGGCCCCCTTCAGCAGTTTATTGAGAAAAGCGGCATTCCCTTCATGCTGCTCAACTACGGGCGCGGCGAGCTGCCCGATGATCACCCCCTGTCGATTTGGGACTGCGGCTATGTCGGGTTGATGGCCAACATTCCCCAGGCCGACGTGATTGTTACCGCCGGCCTGCGCTATAACTGGCTTTTGCAGTCGGGCGCAATTATCCCTCCGTCTGCCAAGGTTATTCGCATCGATATCGATCCATGCGAGCTGGACCGCAACCGCTTCGCCGACGTTGGCCTGGCGGGTGATGCGGCGGTGACCCTGGAGGAGCTCGCTTCCCTGGTCCAGGAAAAAGACCACGGCGAGTGGATGCAAAACCTGAGGGAAAACAGCAAAGCCATGCTGGAATACGAACTGCAGGTGCGCGAGACGGAGACAGACCCTATCCACCCCGTTCGCCTTGCCTCCCAGGTTTCCCGGTTCGTGGGCAAAGACGCCCTCTATGTCGTTGACGGCGGTGACACCGTCTATTTTGGGCTGACCGGTTTTATGTCTCACCTTAAAGCCGGCGTGCTCGGCACAGCCGCGGGGCTCTTCGGCTGCCTGGGGACAGGCATTCCTTTTGCAATGGCGGCAAAACTGGCCCACCCGGATAAAAAAGTCCTGCTTTTAAACGGAGACGGCTCCTTCGGCTTTAACGCCATGGAGCTTGACACCATGGTTCGCCATAACATCCCCGTGGTCTGCGTGATCAACAATGACTGCGCCTGGGGGATGATCAAGCACGGCCAGAAGATGTCGATCGGTGAAGACCGCCTCCAGTGTGCCGAGTTGGGTCTGCGCCGTTACGAAAAAGTGGTGGAGGGTTTGGGTGGACACGGTGAGTATGTCACGGAAGACAAAGATATCGTCCCCGCTCTCGAGCGAGCCTTTGCATCGGGCAAACCGTCTGTTGTTAACGTGGTAGTGGATCCGACGGTTACCAGCCTGATCACCCCGTTCTTTTCCGAGTCATTAAAAATGGAGTAAATGTAGCAGGGGGACGGGGTACCTGCTACACTTTTTCTTATGTAGCAGGGGGACGGGGTACTTGCTACACTTTTTCTTATCATTTGGCTAAGGTTTTATGCGGCAAAGTCCCACACTTCATCGAGGACGCGCGTAGCAGGCACCCCGTCCCCCTGCTGCTCACTTTCGTACACTGTAAGCCCGGGCTGCTTCCACTGCTGCCAGTGGCAGGCCCCGGGTTTTCATATACGCAGATCCACATAACATTGGGGCTCAGTAAAGATAGGGTTTTTGGATTCGTTTTAGGGCTGTATTTGAACTTGCCGATAACCGGGGCTGTGATATAGAATAGTCTTGTCGTCATGGGTGTTAAGCTAGATAGGAGTTGAAGCCGGATGCAGTCTGTAGTGGAAGCGCAAAACCTGCAAAAATACTACAATGGATTCCCGGCCGTGGCCGGGATTGATTTTAGCATCTATGGAGGGCAGTGCTTCGGTATCCTCGGGCCGAACGGAGCCGGTAAAACAACGGTAGTAGCAATGATCTACTGCTTTCACCCGGTTTCGGGAGGAAAGCTGACTGTTTTGGGCCGTGATGTTTCCAAAGATCCCCGGGAAATTAAGACCAGGCTGGGAGTGGTGCCCCAGGAAAACAACCTGGATTTAGAACTCACTGTTCTGGAAAACCTGATCGTCTATGCCGGTTATTACGGCATCAGCCGGTCAGAAGCTGAAAGAAGGGCAAAAGAGCTGCTCTACTTTTTTGGCCTCTCCGCCAAGGCCAACCAGGAGGTCGAGCAGATCTCCGGCGGCATGAAGCGCAGGCTGACCATCGCCCGCGGTCTGGTTCACACCCCGGAAATTCTTATCTTGGATGAGCCGACGACCGGTCTGGATCCCCAGAGCCGGCGTTTGATCTGGGAACATCTGCGCCGGCTTAAAAAAAGAGGCCTGACCCTGATTTTAACAACGCACTACCTTGAAGAAGCAAGCCAGCTTTGTGACCAGCTGATTATTATGAATCAAGGCGCGATCCTGGAGGAAGGAAAACCGGTTGATTTAATTAAGAAGCAGGTGGGTGCAAAAGTGGTGGAAGTAGAGCTGGATTCTGCAAAAATAGATGATTTTCTTTACACTGTAAGAGAGGTTGTCGGTGGTTACCAGGTTGCCGGAAGCACGGTATATCTTTATGTCCCGCATGATGATGAGTCGGAAGTGCTGGACCTGATAAATACCTGTGATTATGTGGAGGGTTACCAGGTGCGGCCGTCAAACCTGGAAGACGTCTTCTTGAAATTGACGGGAAGAGGATTAATCTATGGAGAAGATATCGAACATGAGAGCGGAAGCTTCGCTGAAATTGGAAAAGCTGACGGCATTTTATAGACCGGTAAACCGCTGGGCAATGAAAGTGCTCGCCCGCAACTTGATAGTATTTAAAAAAACCTGGGCTACCAGTATTGCCTTTAATGTTATAGAGCCCCTTTTATACCTGGCTGCCCTTGGTGTAGGGTTGGGGATGCTTGTAGACGATATTGAAGGCATTAGTTACACTCAGTTTGTGGCTCCGGGTATAGTCGCGACTTCGGCCATGTGGGCCTCGGCTGCAGAGTGTTCATATGATTCATTCGTGCGGATGCATTACCAGAAGATATATCATGCTATAGTGGCTACACCAATTAACCTCGAAGAGGTGGTGGTGGGGGAGCTTTTTTTCGGCACTTTCAAAAGTCTGCTCTCCGGGACGGTAATCATGGTGGTAGTATCCCTCCTGGGGCTGGTTCCTTCTTTTTGGGCTTTGCTAGTTCCCATTGTTCTTCTCTTAAACGGACTGGTATTTTCCCAGATAGCCATGATTTGGACCGGCTTAGTCCCTAAAATAGATAACTTCGCCTACTTTTTTACCCTTATTGTTACACCCATGTTTTTGTTTTCCGAAGTATTTTTCCCCTTGGATGTGCTGCCCCGGATACTGCAGCAGCTGGCCTGGGCACTGCCCTTATACCATGTGGTGGTTTTGCTGCGTTCACTGACCATTGGGGCGGTCAGCTTTAATCTTATTTATCACTTGCTGTGGCTTGTATTGTTTGTCATGATTATTTTTCCGTTGCCCCAGGTGCTGATGCGCCGCCGCCTGATCAAATAATGTGTAGTAGGTACCCCGTCCCCTTGCTACACCCAGTTTGCCATTTGCCTGTGCAGCTAATATATAAGCAAAAATATCAAGTAAAGCAGTACTCCCACTGCCAGACTGACCAGGGCCCTTTTCGGTAGCGCCATATCCTTCTGGATGCTTTCCCTGACGAAGAATCCCGCCGCGACCGCTATTGAAAATATTGCCGGCATGGAGAGAGTATTTTCAAAATATAACGGCAATGAGTATGCTAACAACAATGTCACTCCCAGAGCCACCATAAAGCCAAATACTTTTTTCCGTGTTTCCATTTTCTGTTCCCCTTTATACATTGTTTAGTAATACTAATAATAATTCTGATTTTCTCTTTTCGAATAGACTGCAAGCCGTGTGCCTGCTGCGCTTTTCATATAACTTAAAGAAGGCATTTCACATGTGATTTTCCTCCCATTATGTAAGCAGGCCCGACAATTTGATGTAGCAGGTACCCCGTCCCCTTGCTACACAGATGTAGCAGGTACCCCGTCCCCTTGCTACATGAGTCAGGCTGCTTTGCGCCCGGTCCAAGGGGGGCGCAGGGGAATGCCTTGTTTTTTTAGTTCACTGGTAATCATAGAGAAGGTAACTATGAAAGCCAGCAGATCGCTGACCGGCCGGGCGACCCAAACCCCAATCAGCCCGGCGGAACCTGAAAATATTATTAGCAGGGGTATAAAAATCATTACTTCTCTCAGCAGTGACAGCACCAGAGAAGGAACAGCTTTGCCAATAGCCTGGAAGAATATTACCGAAACAAATTGTATCCCTATAAGGGGAAACATGAGAATCATAATGCGCAGGGAGTAGCTTCCCATGGCTAACAGCTCAGGTTCTGAAGTAAAGATGCCGATGAAAGTTGACGGGCTTGAATAAGCAACCAAGGCCAGCCCAGTAATGAAGGCGGTGCTGATCACGAAACCTTTTACTACCGCTTCACGAATGCGTTCGGGCTGGTTGGCGCCGTAATTGTAGCCGATAACCGGCAAAAGCCCCTGGGAAAAACCGATTACCGGCATGACAATGAGCATCTGCAGGCGGAAAAATAGGCCCATGGCGGCTATGGGTATATGACCGAATCCGGCCAGGATAATATTGGTTGCGGTCAGGGAGAGGTTCTTGGAAAACAGCCGCAGCATGCTGGGAAAACCGATCTTGTAGATGTTTTTTATTATTTCCAGGTCGGGTTTTAAACTGTCCCGGCATAGGACCAGGTTGCTTCTGCCGCTGATAAAATGGAAGAGAAGTACGGAAGCTCCCACTGTTTTGGCCAGCACAGTGGCTACGGCAGCGCCCCTGACTTCCATGCCCAGCAGAAAAATAAAGATGGGATCGAGCGCAATATTAAGCAGGGAAGATCCGACCATGATTTTCATGGAGAGCATGGGGCTCCCTTCCGCCCGCACCACGTTGTTCAGGCCCATGATTAAGAAAAAGACTACAGAGCCGGTGACAATAACCGAAGTGTAATCTTCGGTGTAGCCCAGGATCTCTGGGGATGCGCCCACCAGGATCAGCAAGGGGCGCAGGTAAAACATGCCGACCAGGGCTATGATCAGGCCAAACCCAAGTGCCAGGCTGATCACCTGGCCGACAGCTTTTTCAGCATCGCGGGTATTGCCGGCTCCCAGGGAACGTGATATCAGGGATGCGGCTCCCACTCCCACTCCGACCCCGACAGCCCCCAGGATCATCTGAATGGGAAAAGCAATGGAGAGGGCGGCTATGGCCTCACTGCCCAGCCAACCGATAAATATTGTATCGACCACGTTATAGGTTGCCGCCACGACCATACCTACTGTGGCCGGCATGGAGTAGCGTAAAATAAGCCTGGTTATGTTTTCCTTGCCCATAAGCTCGGCATCATTTCGCAATGGGATCGTCCTTTAAATCTGCTGTGAAAAATATGTAATTTTTTATGTGTATTAATGTTCAAAACCGGATTTAACTGCTCTCTTTTGCCTTGCTGCTGAGCACGTCCACTCCGGAAATAAAAACATGTTCCAGTTCGGGGTTGATGCTCAATATGTCTCCCCGGCAGATGATCAAATCGGCGTCTTTGCCTTTTGCCAGGCTGCCCACCCGATCGGC
>PUNU01000201.1 GCA_003551865.1 Syntrophomonadaceae bacterium | reverse complement strand
TTCAATGATTTCTTTATAGCTGATAGAACCCTTGTTTTTACCGCGCTCGATTAATTCATGCTGCGCGTCTTCAAGAGATATAGTTTTTTCTATATCTTTAGCCATTGAAATCCCCTCCTTTATCAAAACTGTAAGGGTTACTTTCTATTTCCGCTATCGTTTGTTGATGTTCACGAAGCAATTTTTCTATCTGCTCACTTTCCCCCTGGGCTTCAAGTTCTTTCAGTTTTCTTTGCAGTTCCCGCTGTTTTTTTTGTTTCCAATTTTTTCGAAGTTGGTTGACACTGTCTTCAACCATACGCTTCGCGGTTTTGGGTTGAAGATCCTGCAAGGCCGGATCTGTTACCGCTTCTGTAACCAGCTGTATTAACAGCGGATCTTCAAACCGGCTGAGCAGTTTTTCAGCGCTGACCGATCTTTCAGAAGCGGAAAGTTCCCAGATAGATTCGATTATTTTTTTTACCTGCAAATCATCTATGTAATCAAGTTTTAAAAGATTTCGACCTTGTTCTGCAATTTCCTTGCTCTGCAACATCAAAGAAATTAATAATTTTTCTGCCGGTTTGATATTAATCTTCTCGGCAACCGGCCCGGATTCCTTTTTTTTGTTTTCTTGAAAACTACCGGCCCTTTTTCGCCTCTTTTTAAGCTCACTGCGCAGTGCGGTTTCATCCACTCCCAGTTCTTCCGCCGCCTTTTTCAGGTAGTAATCCTGTTCTACATAATTGACAGCCGCCATGAGAATAGACATCAACTCATCAATATAGTCAATTCTTCCCTTGTCGGCAGTCAGATCAAATCTCTTTTTCAGCTGCGACAGGCGGTATTCCATCAAAGGCCTGGCACTTTCTATGAGCTGAATAAACGCACCGGCACCCGCTTCCCTGATATAGCTGTCGGGATCACTGCCCTCGGGCAGGTCGGCAACCATCACCAGGCAGCCTGATTCCTGCAAAATATTTAATCCCCGCCAGGTTGCCGCTTCACCGGCAGTATCCGAATCATAAGCTGTAACTACCGTATCGGCCTGTGCTCGCAGCAGCCGTGCCTGGGCCGTCGTTAAAGATGTTCCCAGTGAAGCGACCGCATATTTTATGTCTGCCTGGAAGGCGGTAATCACATCAGTGTAGCCCTCCATGACCACGGCTTTTTTCTCTCGCCTGATATGCTCCCGGGCCAGGTTCAGACCGTAAAGCATGGAGCCCTTTTCAAACACAGGAGTTTCGGGTGAATTAAGGTACTTCGGCCCGGTTTTTTCTCCTTCCTGGAGGGCTCTGCCGCCGAAACCGGCTGTCCTGCCGCTTAAATTGAAGATGGGGAACATGATCCGGTTTCGAAAGCGGTCATAATAACCATTTTCCCGGCCGGGATTAACCAGCCCGGCTTTGACCAGCAGGTCGGGCTGTATCCCTTTTTTCAGAGCAAAATCGAAAAAGTTGGTCCATCCCGCCGGAGCATAACCTAACTTGAATAATTCTATTTTTTCTCTGTCAAGTCCTCTTTTTTGCAAATAATCAAGAGCCACCTTGCCTCCTTCAGAATTATTCAAACAGTAAACATAATATCGCGCAGCAAGGTCGTTAAGCTTATACAGCTCTTCTTTTAATCCCTGCTCTGCGCTGGAAGCCGCTTTCGCTTCGGGGATACTGATTCCGGCCCGCCTGGCCAGTGACCGCACCGCTTCGGGAAAGCTGAGGTTTTCCATCTGCATGATCAGGCTGAATGCATTGCCGGAAGCCCCGCAGCCAAAGCAGTGATACAACTGCTTATCCGGCGAAACGGTAAAAGAAGGAGTTTTTTCACTGTGAAACGGGCAGAGGCCTACCATGTTTCTCCCTCTTCTTTCTATCTTGATGTACTCCCCGACCAGGTCGACCAGGTCGGTCCTCTGCCTTATTTCGTCAATTTTTTCTTCCGGTATGCCCTGGGTCACTGTTTCACCCTCTTCCGGCAAGATAAAAAACCCCATCTCGATCGCAGAGACGAGGCAATTTGCAAATAACCGGCCTTCAGGCGGCTATTTGTATTCCTTCGGTAAAAATCTCTCCGATATATTAAGACAAACTGTGAACAATTACGGTTTCTATTCGACGGCAAAAAGATCATTCCTGCCTCCACATCCCAGACTTATCAAACCGCAAAACTCCAGATAAAAGCCCCGGCAGCTTAAAGATGCCGGGGCATGTTCATGGCCTGGTTCAAGACTTTCACTATTCCTGTTGGGAGGCCTCTGCATCTTTAATCTTTTCCGCCGCTTCCTGGACAAGCTGATCGAATTTGTCTATTTCTTCACCGGGTAGTTCGCTAAAGCTGATCCGTTCGCGTTCCATGCCCAGCATTTCCAGCAGGTTGCGGGCATGCTCCACCCGTTTCTCAGCCCAGTAGCTGATCTCCTTGTATGGGCACTGGAATTTATCGTCTTCACCACAACCGACAACGATAACCCCGTCTGCCCCCATTTCAATGGCATTAAGCAGGTGCAAAGAATCGAGCTTGCCCACGCAGGGATAACGAACCACGACAGTTGATTCTCGCTCCTTGTTTAAAAAGTCGGGCAAAGCAAAAGCCCCATAAGCACAGGTAAGGGCCAGCATTGCCGGCTTGCCGTTACGCCGGGCCAGCAGTTCCTGCACGGCCGGTTCAATGGAGTTAACCGCTTCTTCCACATAGGGCGAGCGGAACTCGATCGCATAACAGGGGCAGATGGACAGGCACAGGCCACAGGCCTGGCACTGTTCATTACGGATGGTAACCGTTCCCTCTTCGTTAATCACGGGTACATCATAGGGGCAAATCCGTACGCAGGTAAGGCAGTTCACACAAAGCTCGTCGATACGTTCCGCACCTGCTGCGCAGGTAAGGCAACGGCGTGCTTCACAAACCGCCGTCACAGCGTCATAGCCCAGCTCGGCCTGTTTAAAATGGCGCACCCTCTCTTCCGGGCTAATCATGGGGATGGGATAGCGGTCGGTTCGGGTAATTTCCTCAGCCGTTTTTGAATCAAGCTTTTCAAGCTCCGGCACCTCCTCAAGGGCGGCGCTGTCAAACGGCACGCCCTGCAGGTAACGGGCTATAGCCTGGGCGGCCACGCGGCCGTTGGCCATTGATTCCACTGCGCTGCCCGGCCCTTTTACCATCTCACCACAACCAAAAACTCCGGGCCGGCTGGTGCTCATGGTGCGTTTGTCAAAAACTACCCGGTCCCTTTCGTCAATATCAATTTCGCCGCGGACCGGTTCGGAATCGCCGGCCTGACCGATGGCGAAAATAACGATATCACCTTCGAGTACATCCTTGTTTCCCCTGTTAAATTCGGGGTTGAAACGGCCCGCTTCATCAAACACGCAGGTGCACTCCACCAGTTCAAGCCCGGTTATTTTACCGTTTTCCCTAAGGATGGCGTTTGGCCCCCAGGAGGGATTCATCTCAACCCCCTCTTCCTGGGCCTCTTCAATTTCCCAGGGAAAAGCGGGCATCTCTTCATCACATTCGAGACAGCACAGCTTGACCTTGCCGGCTCCGGCCCGCAAGGCTGAGCGGGAGACATCCATGGCCACATTCCCTCCGCCAATCACAATAACGGTAGGGCTGCCTTCAAACTTAAATCCTTTGCGCTTGACGTCCTGCAAAAAGGGCAGGGCATATATAATGCCTTCTCCCTCGACTCCGGGGAGATCCAGCCCCCGGCTTACCGGCAGGCCCATGGCCAGCAAAATAGCCTGATAGCCCTCATTTTCAAGCTGTTCAATGGTGGTATCTTTGCCCAGCTCAACTCCATATTTAAAAGAAACTCCCTGCTCGGTAATTTCTTCAATATCATAATCAATCACCTCGTCGGGAAGCCTGTAGAGAGGGATATAGTGACGAACCGCCCCTCCGGCCTTCTCGCCACTGTCAAAAACTGTCACCTCAGCACCCATGCGAGCCAGATCGACGGCGGCGGTAAGCCCCGACGGGCCGGCACCGATTACGGCCACTTTGCCGCTGATTACCTGCTCGTCAGACCGTGGAGGCATCTTGGCCTGTCCGTGTTCAAGGGCAAACCTCTTTAATCCGCGGATAGAGGGTGGCTTGTCGACATCATTGCGGCGGCACTCATCTTCACAGTGGTGGGCGCAAATCGTTCCGCACACGAAGGGCAGGGGATTGGTTTCTTTGATTATTGCCAGCGACCGATCAAAATCACCGGTGGCAATGGCCAGCAAATAATCCCGGACGCCCTGGTGGATCGGGCAGGCCGACTGACAGGGTGGGTAAATACTGTCCAAAGCTGTATCCTGGTTATAATGCCGGGTCAATTAGATCACTCCTTGCGACTTTTTTAACTTTATTTACAGTTCGCCATAAAAAAACTTATTCCTGTTTAAATCGAATAACGTTTTGAATTTAGGCTAGCCGGTCATCCTGTTTTAAAAAGAACTGCTCTGGCCGCGGCCAGGCGGGCAATTGGGATGCGGTAGGGAGAGCAGCTGACATAATCAAGCCCGACAGTATTGAAAAATTCAATAGAAGCGGGATCACCGCCGTGTTCGCCGCAAACTCCGATTTTCAAGCTCGATCGCGCAGAGCGGCCTTTTTCTACGGCCATCTGGACCAGTTTGCCCACACCATCGCGGTCGATTTCGGCAAAGGGGTTTGTTTCCAATATTTTTTGCTGCAGGTAAAAAGGTAAAAATTTACCCTCAGCGTCGTCACGGCTGTAACCGAGAGTTGTCTGGGTCAGGTCATTGGTGCCAAAAGAGAAAAAAGCCGCTTCTTCGGCCAGCCGATCGGCAACCAGGCAAGCCCGCGGCAGTTCAATCATCGTCCCTACCAGGTAGCCAATTTCCCCGCCCCGATCTCTGAGCAGCTCAGCTGCTGTTTCATCGACCAGCTGTTTCATTCTTTGCATCTCCTCACGGTGCCCCACAAGCGGAATCATAATTTCCAGCTGCAGCTGTTCCACCGGCAGGCCTTCTTCCGCCAGTTCAAAAGCGGCAAGAAAAACGGCCCGGACCTGCATGCGGTATATTTCGGGATAAGCCAGGCCAAGCCGGCAGCCGCGGTGGCCCAACATCGGGTTGTCTTCGGTCAACATCTGAACTTTATGCAGCAGTGTTTCCTTTTCATTCAGAAGTCCGGGGTTGCCATCCTCACGGCGCAGGCGTTCGACTTCCAGTAAAAGTTCTTCGTGATCCGGTAAAAATTCATGCAGGGGAGGATCCAGCAAGCGTATGGTCACCGGTAGGCCCGCCATTTCTTGTAGAATGCCTTTAAAATCAGCCTGCTGCATCGGCAGCAGCTCGTTCAAAGCCGCTTCTCTTTCTTCCACTTCCGACGAAAGAATCATTTTGCGGACCACCGGCACCCTGTCGGCGGCCATAAACATGTGCTCGGTACGGCACAGCCCAATGCCTTCCGCCCCCATTTCCAGGGCCAGACGGGCATCGCCGGGCGTGTCCGCATTGGCCCGGACTTTCAATCGGCGCACTTCGTCAGCCCAGCCGAGGAGTTCGTAGAATTCGTCCGTAAAACGGGGTTCAATCAGGGGCGCTTCACCGAGAATGACCTGGCCCGTGGTGCCGTCTATTGAAAGGACTTCTCCCTCCGGATATTCTTTGTCCTGCATGTAAAAAACACCGCCGTTCAGGTTTATTCTCAAGTCTTCGCAGCCGCTGACACAGGGCTTGCCCATGCCGCGGGCTACCACGGCGGCGTGGCTGGTCATTCCACCACGGCTGGTCAAAACACCTTCGGCGGCGATAATTCCGTGAATGTCGTCCGGGGTTGTTTCAGGGCGGACCAGAAGAACTCTTTCCCCATTTTGGGACATTTCCTGGGCTCGGTCGGGATCAAATATTGCTTTGCCCGTAGCTGCTCCCGGAGAGGCGGGCAGACCCCGGCCAATATAATTGAGCTGTGCGTCGGGATCAATCCGCCAGTGCAAAAGCTGCTCCAGCTGGGCAGGCTCAATCCTTTCGAGCGCTTCGTCTTTGCCGATTAATCCTTCTTTAACCATATCGACGGCAATTCGCAGGGCTGCCGGGGCAGTTCTCTTGCCGGTACGGGTCTGGAGCATGTAAAGCTTGCCCCGTTCAATG
This sequence comes from Syntrophomonadaceae bacterium, assembly GCA_003551865.1. The sequence goes on along the minus strand of PUNU01000201.1, from coordinate 1,940 downwards.
GTAAATTCGATATCCTGCATGTCGCGGTAGTGCTTTTCAAGACGGCGGCAGGTTTCAACAAACTGCCGGTATACTTCAGGCAGATGTTCGCTCAGTTCGCTTATCGGCAGGGGGTTGCGAATCCCGGCCACCACATCTTCACCCTGGGCATTCAACAGGTACTCACCGTAAAGCACCGGTTCCCCGGTTGAGGGATTGCGGGTAAAAGCAACCCCGGTTCCGCTGTCGCTTCCCAAATTGCCGAAAACCATCGCCTGAACATTCACGGCCGTTCCCAGATCATTCGGGATCCGGTTTGCCCGGCGATAAACCACCGCCCGGTCGGTGTTCCAGGATTTAAAAACCGCCTCTACAGCCATAAGCAGCTGTTTTTCCGGATCATGGGGAAATTCCTGCCCGGTTTCTTTACGTATGAGGGCTAAAAATTCTTCGATTATTTTTTCCAGGGCAGCTTCACTCAACTCGGCATCGCTACGAACACCGTTCTGCTGCCTGGCATCAGTGATGATATTTTCAAAGCTGTAGGTGTTAATTTTCAAAACTACGTCACCGAACATTTGCAGAAAGCGGCGGTGGCAGTCGAGGGCAAAACGGCGATCACCGGATTCTTCGGCCAGGTGCTCGATCGTCGCCTGGTTCAGGCCCAAATTTAAGATAGTATCCATCATCCCCGGCATCGAAACCACCGCACCGGAGCGCACCGAAAGCAAAAGAGGATGTTTGCCGCCAAATGTGCGCCCGGTCTGCCGCTCGAGTTCTTTTAAGTTGTGCAAGATTTCTTCTTTAAGTTCCGGCCACAGCTCTTCCCCGTGTTTTAAATAGCGGTTGCATGCCTCGGTAGTGACAGTAAAACCGGGTGGAACAGGAAGTCCAATCCGCGCCATTTCCGCCAGGTTCGCGCCTTTGCCACCAAGCAGGCTTTTCATTGACTTGTCACCATGGGTAAACGGGTAAACATACTGCATGCCAATCAAGGCCCTCATCCCCCTTTAATTGACTGAATTATCCGGTTGGCCACTTCTTCAACCGCCTTACCCGAAACATCGAAAACCCGGCAGCCAATCTTCTTCATCATCCGCCGGGCATATGCCAACTCTTCATCAATTCGCTCTACGGACACATAATTCGCATTTTCATCAAGGCCGAGAGCCTTGAGGCGCTCTTTCCTGATCTGCTGAAGCTGATGAGGATCAATCACCAGCCCAATAACCTTATCGGGAGAAACCCAGAAGAGCTCTTCAGGCAGCTCCACTTCGGGGACCAAAGGCAGGTTGGCAACCATTATTCCCTGGTGGGCCATGTACATGCTGAGCGGGGTTTTCGAGGTGCGGGAAATGCCGATTAAGACTACCTCGGCTTCCATTATACCGCGCGGATCTTTGCCGTCATCGTGCTTAACGGCAAATTCTACAGAAGCTACCCGGCGGAAGTAATTTTCGTCAAGCTTGCGGACCCGCCCGGCTTCAGGGTGGGGTTCACGGCAGGTGACCCGGCAGAAAGCTCCCATCAGCGAGCCGAGGATATCGGCCGTACATACTTTATATTGAATCGACTTCTCCTCCATCGCTCTGCGCAGTTCGGGGACAACCAGTGTGTAGGCAATTATGGAGTTCTGTTCGGTCGCTTCTTGAAAAACCTCGTCAATCTGCGCTATGTTTTCAACAAAAGGCACCCGCCGCATTTCCACATTGCCGGAATCAAACTGGCTGGCTACGGCCTTTACGACAAATTCCGCCGTTTCCCCTATGGAGTCGGATACGATATATACAATGGGTTTTTCAGTAGTTTCTTTCATGCTCAATTCCCTCTTTAAAATTGCTGTAACTACTCAGGCCTAACCCGCTATGCCATAGGGGACGGTTCCATCGTTTTCCCTTCGGCCTTCGCTGCGCTCAGGAACGCTCGAACCGTCCCCATGGCACAGCTTTTCACTCAACAAG
>PUNU01000038.1 GCA_003551865.1 Syntrophomonadaceae bacterium | reverse complement strand
TCACTTTTACAGCCGGCAGTGCTCCTGCCGGCAGCGGCGGGGTAATCTTTACCCCCTGGCTGCACGGCAACCGCTGTCCTTTTGAAGATTCCAACGCGCGGGGCATATTTTTCAACATAAGCCTTGACACAGGCAAGCGGGAGCTGATAAGGGCGGTTTTGGAGGGGGTTTGCTACCATCTGCGCTGGATGCTGGAGGCCCAGGAGAAAAAAGTAAGGATCGGGAAAACGGTCCGTTTCGTCGGCGGCGGTGCCCTCTCTGATGTTACTTCTCAAATTTTAGCCGATGTCACCGGGCGCAGGGTGGAGACGGTTAAAGAACCGCAAAATGCCGGGGCAGTCGGTGCGGCGGTGATTATCGGCCTGGGCCTGGGGCTGATCAGTTCTTTCAAAGAAGCGGGAGAAATAATCCGGGCCGACAAAATGTTTTCTCCCGACCCAAAGGTCAGGGCGGTCCACGAGCGCAACTTCAAGGTCTTTAAATATTTGTATAAAGCGAACAAAAGTGGCTTTAAAGCCCTGAATCAATTTAGGGGCAAATAGACGCCAACGGGGGAATTTTACGATCCGGATTTTCTCTCTTATAATCCCTTGTTGAGCCGGCGCAGATGAAGTAAAAAGTTTGACATATGCGGTTTAAAGTTGCTATAATTGTCATACGAAAATTGGCAATCGCATTAATTATCCCGCACGATAAAGTCCCGGGTTTTGTGTGCCGCGAAGTTACAGCTTGGGAAAACGGGCTGAATGAAAATTACGGCCGGCCAGTTCAAACTGCGAGGTTCTTTGTTTCTCGAGCTGCAGTCTGACTGCAGTTTACGCAAAAAAGGGAAGCGCAGACATCATGAGCCGGGATCAGAAAAGAGACCTTCCCATTACCACTTCAACCGTGAATAAAGATTCTACCGGTTTTTTCTTATCCGGAAAGGCCCTGTAGGGGCACTCTGGCTAACTGTCAGTTTATTATAAGTTAATATTGATTCGTCTATGTGTTTCACTTAACCTGGGTTGCAGAGGACCCGGTATGGCGCAGTGTCAATAATGTGGGAACTGGTGTCCGGGAGAAAGTGATTTTTTGTCCCTATTTTTGCCGGGTCAGCAGCTAAGGGAAAAATAACAGCTTCAGGAATGAGGTGGTTTGGGTGCATTGTCCATCTTGTGGTGCGCAGGTAGTTGAAAAGGCACAGTTTTGCCATGAATGCGGTGCCGAACTGCCGGGCAAGCGGGTTACAGAGGCTTCTAAAAGTGATGAAGCTCCGGGCTTGCAGGGGAAAACGGAAAGGGGAGCCTCAATACGGGATCATGGGAAGGGGTTGGATTACGTCGATCTCGATAAGCCCTTTTTCCTGTTATCCCTGCTTGTGGCCCCGCTTTTTTTGATCCTGGCGGTTGTCCTGACTTCAGCTCAGGGAGTTATAGACCAGGTTTTCGATACGGTTCTATTGTTAATTGGTTTGTGCGCACTGTTGTATATCGTCTTTGTAATTTGCCTCTTTGTTTATAAAATCTGGTCGATAATTCCACCGGACAGAGCAGGTATTACTCCGGCTAAAGCCGTTGGTTTTTTGTTTATTCCCTTGTTTAACATCTACTGGGTTTTTCAGGTTTTTTGGGGATTTTCTCATCGCTACAACCGCTTAATCAGCGAAAGCTATCCAAATGCCCCGATGGTACCCGAAAAAATCTTTCTTGGCTTTTCTGCCCTGACAGTTTTGTCAGTGATCCTTACAGCAGTCCCTGTTGCCGGTATCGTATTGGCTGTTACAGCATACCTCGTCCTGATATTTTTGGTCATAAAAACCTGCGATGCGGTAAGTGTTCTTCAAAAAGAAGGCATTGAGGCAGAAGATATATACGATGAAAAATATCCCGGGGATGCGGGCAAAGTCAAGCTGTTTATCCAAAACCTGAAAAATAACCGCTTCAGGCTTGCCGGGGCTGCATTATTTGTGCTTCTCATCCTGGCTCTGGTTGTCGGTGCGGCATATCCCAGGCCCCGTTATGTGATCGAAAATTTTAAAACGCCCAGTGAAGTGGTGCTTGGTGAAGAGATGCGCGTTTCTGTCCGTTTGAGAAACATCGGCACGGCTGACGGCAGATACAGCCTGTCTTTATTTGTTGGTGATACCTTAGTTGATGAAAAAGATACCATGGTGATTGCCGGTAAGCGAGAAAGTGTATGGTTTGAAATTCCTGCCGATTATGCCCCGGGGAGCTACCGGGTTGCCTTAGGCCTTGGTGCAGGGGAGAGCAGGAGGGATGATTTGGAGGGCTCTGTGCGCATACTTAAGCCGGCAGAGTTTGAAATTCGGGGGCTCAGCCTCGATCCCGATCAGATGAATTTCGGCGATGAAACCACGGCCGTGGTAGAGGCATCCAATGTCGGGGAAGCCGAAGGCAGCTACACTGTGAACCTGGAAATAGAAGGGATCGACGAGCTGTCAAAGGAAATAACTCTTCACAGTGAGACATCCAAAGAGGTGGCATTTCCTTTTACTGTCGATGATCCGGGGCTGTATGCAGTTACGGTAGACGGATTTGAAGAGACACTTGAGGTTTATAAAATTGAGCGGCTCGCCAACGGGACTGTAATTTTTAATGATATTTCCGGAGGGTATGGGCATTTAAAGATAAACAACAATCATGAAGACTCTGATGCTGTTGCTGTGCTTTCCGGGGCCGCTAACCCGGAAAATCCGCTCATGGCGGTTTACGTGCGTGCAGACAGTTCAACTACAGTGCGCGGCATTCAGGATGGCACCTACATTATTCAATACAGCTTAGGAAATGACTGGGATGTCCATTCAAACAGGTTTACCCGGGTTGCTTCACATGTGCGTTTTGACGAAGAAGAAAGTTTTTCTACCACCCACCATGGAGATGGCAGCTATACATATTCCATTCTTACCCTGGAATTTGGAGGTATAACAACGACCGACCCGGCTGCAACACAAAATGTCAGCCCGGACGAATTCCCTTCGTTGCAGTAAGCTCGAAGGGGCCCGGTAAGTTTTATTTGAATTATTAATTACGGGGATCACCGGTTCCCCAGCCGGTTGGACAAGTGTCCAAAACATTGGAGGTGAATCACTTTGAGCAAATGCCAATCTTGCGGAGAAGAGCTGGTAGAAGGAGCCAAGTTTTGTATCATCTGCGGCGCCACAGTTCAAAAACAGCCCGAACAAGCTAAGGCGGAAACAGCGAAGGAAGGTGAAGAGCAGGAGCCGGAGAAAGAGAAGACCGGAAAAGAGGAATTTTGTGCATCCTGTAATGCTCCTTTGAGGAAAGGGGCAAGTTTTTGTGTGTCCTGTGGAGCTTCCGTAGAAAAGACAAAAAAGCAGTCTGATCTTGAAGTGCTTAAAACGCTGGAAGAGTACCTGGGCACATCAGGGAAAAAAGAAGCCGAGAGCCGGCCGGCTGCAGCCGGACAGGAAGAAGATTTGCAGGAAACAGAGGAATCGCATAAAAAAGCAGCGGACCCCGCCAAAGAAAGCGCAGAAACTGTCGGGGAAAAGGTTGCGGAGATAAAAGAAGCGGAATCAAGGCGCGGGGCGGATAAAGGGGACTACCAAGAAAAGCATGAAGCACTGGAGGATTGGACGGTAGTTTTCGGCGAGAAGCCGGTCGGGGAGGCTGAAGAACTGGATCTGCTGACTGCGAGCAAAAGTGTAGTTTCCAAGGTAGTTTTCCCGGAAACCTACCGGGGCAACAGGGCGATCCTCAATGGCAAAGTTAAATGCCACGAATGCAATAAGCTGACCATCTTTTCTCTGGAAGCAGACCGGGGCTGGGGCGCCAGCAATGACCCGGTAACCTGCCCGTGTGGAAAAGACATTGAAATAGGCGAATACTGGAGCGACAGTGATAATGCCATATATGTCTGGGCCTCCCTGGTTGAAGGTGATTTAGAAGACGAGGAATGTCCGCTGTCAATAAGCGTTAACAAGGTGATGGAAATATAGCTGTGGCATCAGTCTTCAGGATGATAAACACAGGTTAAAAAGATGAGATAGTCAGGCGGCGGGCTTACTGGGGTTTGGGCCTGTTTATTTTAAATATTTTGTTTTTAGCAATGAGTATTTAGCCTGTCTTATCTGGTTTTTCCAGTTATACCCGCAGGAAGCAGGTGTCATCAAAGAAAAAGCGATCCGGAATTGCTTATACCGCCTGTATCAAAATTTTAAAGGGGTGCGGCCATGTCTTTCTGCACAAGTTGTGGTTTTAAGCTTGAAGGCGATGAAGCGTACTGCCCGAAATGCGGCAGCAGGCAGGAAGATATTGAAGTTGAGCCATCTGCCGGGGAGGAGGACTCCCGGGCAGAAACGGCTGAGGCGGTCGAAGAGCCCGGACGGGCCAGGCCAGTTAAAAGAAAAGCAGACACTTTTGTTATTACGGCAGTCCTTGCTGTCGGATTGTTGCTGATCGGCGGTGTATTTTTCTTGATCAACGGGCTCGGTGAAGAAAATGGCCCTGTGGGGTCCGAAGAAGACGGTGATCCGGATCCGGAAGATCATAGTGATTATATAGTCGTGGGGTCGAAAGAGTTTACCGAGCAGATCCTCTTGGGGCATATAACGGTTATAGCCCTTGAACACCAAGGCATTCCCACAGTGGATAAAACCCGGTTCGGGGGCACCAATCAATTACGTACAGCCCAGGAAGAGGGTCAAATTGATCTTTACTGGGAATATACCGGGACTGCCCTGGTTACTCATCTGGGCTATGAAGAGGTAATCGCGGATCCGGAAGAATGCCACAGGATGGTTAAAGAAGCGGATCTGGAAAACGGTTTTATCTGGCTGGATTACACTTCTTTCAACAACACTTACACCCTTCTGATGCATGAGGACATTGCCGCTGCGCTGGACATTGAAAGTATCAGCGACCTCGCCCATGCCATAAACACCGGGGTGGAAGCTCCTTCTTCGCAGGGTTGGGTCTTGGCCACTGATGAAATATACTACTCCAGGGGTGATGGTTATCCCGCACTGTCTGCCTACTACGGTTTTGAGTTTGAAGAGTTTGTTTTAACCGGTTGGGGGGAGACATACGGCATATTGAGAGACGGGGAAGCTTGCGCGGCGGTGGGATTTGCCACCGAAGCCCGTATACGAATTTTTAACCTGGTCCGGCTGGTTGATGATCTTCAGTTATTTCAGGCCTATAATTGTGCCCCGGTGGTGCGGCAGAAGGTCCTTGAAGCTGTGCCTGAAATTGAAGATATCCTTAATCCCATAGCTCACGCTTTGGATGACGAGACTATAACAGCTTTGATTGGCGAGGTTGACCTGAAGCACAAACAACCCCATGCAGTTGCCGAAGAATGGCTGACTGAGCAAGGGTTTATCGAGTAATATGATTATAGTATTGATTTAAACGGTCTGTTTTCCCAGCACACCGTTTTCTGCAGGCGCCTGCCCGGGCTGATTATTCAACCTCCGCCTGGAGAGTGAGGATATTGGACACCCTGTTTGCGGAAGGCTCTCCGTTGTTATCCGGAAGGTAGCCGAAAATATTAAATGCAAATTCCGCCGGTTCTGTGGGAGTGATACGGAACCAGATTACCCTGTTCATGCCTTCCTCAAAGTCGGCTCCTTCGGGCGGCCCGAAATCAATAGTGAAAAGCCCGTTTTCTTTTTCTATAACCGCTTTAATCCTGTCTTCCGGGACCGCTTCTACCGGATACCATTCTTCTTCCCAGGGATCCAGCCATTCTAATTCCAGGTGGGTGGGAATATTTTGTCCCCGGTACCTTACGCCCTCCAGCGCTTGATCAGCGGTGGCACTGATAGGAAGGATATAACTTTCCCCCGTCTGCCAGAGCACCTGCAGGGTATCCTCGCCTACGTGCTCTACTTCCAGTCCCTGCGGCTGCCGCTTTAGGCCCGGAAAGCCTTCGATTTCTTCGGGTATGCCCCACCGCATGGTAATATACTGCGGCGGCACTTCTTCTTCGCATCCGCTGATTAAAATTCCCAGCATAACCAGGCTTAAAAATAGAAGCAGCAATTTTTTACTCATAACTGGCCCTCCTTAATACTTTTTTGCGGTTTATCAATAGAGCAATCCCGCCCAGGATTATGGTTATGCTTACAACCTGGGCCAGGGAGATCGGCTCAAACAGGTAATCTCTTACCCTGAAAAATTCAACCAACAGCCGGTAAGCGCCGTGCAGGACTAAAAACCAGGCAAATGTATAGCCGGCGGGAAAACCCCTCCGGTGAATTCTAATCAGGATGAAAAATATTATCAGTGAAGCGGCGGAGGCATACAGCTGGGTGGGTTGACGCGTTACCGAGTCTACGGCCGGGTATGCCAGCCCCCAGGGCAGTTCGGTTGGCAGGCCGTAACAGCACCCGTTTAAAAAGCAGGCTAGGCGCCCGGTGCCGTAAGCCAGGGTTGCGTAGGGGATGGCTGCATCGAGAAGCGAACCCAGGGGTATACGGCGTAACAAGGCATGAATGGAAATGCCGAGCAGAACAGCTATCAAGCCGCCGTGGTAGGCAAACCCGCCTCGCCAAAATGCCAGCACCGCTGTTGGATCATGCTCGTACAGATGCCAGTTGACAATAACAGAGCCGAGCCGCGATCCGACAACGGTCAAAATAAAAGCGATAAGCAGGGCTTCCCCGTTGTATTTATAAAGAGTTTCCGGACAAAGGCCCCTGGAATACAGGTAAGGTATTTCATAATAACGGATCAGCAAAACGGCCAGTATTATCGATGAGATGATAATTACAGGATAAGCCAGCACTGTAACGTTGTTAAATTCGAACAAGACGGGGTGCATGAAATGGTGACCCCCTCACCTCACAGTAGGGCAAAATCCCCTGCACGCGGTTTAATTCTTGAATCATTGGTTTAGTTAAAAATGGTTTTGTGAATAATGCCCGGTTGGATTCTAAGCTTACCTATCGAATCAATTTTTTACTGTAACTACTCAGTTTGTTGTCCTTGTTGAGTGAAAAGCGGTGCCATGGGGACGGTTCGAGCGTTCCTGAGCACAGCGAAGGCCGAAGGGAAAACGATGGAACCGTCCCCATGGCATAGCGGGTTAGGCCTGAGTAGTTACCTTTTACTTATATTTTAACAAACTGTATCAATCCGACAACCATACCGGGATTTTTGCTTCTAATCTTTAGTGGCCGGCCGGAATATTTTTGCAGGAAAACGGCTGACGATTGCATAATTAGCCCCTTCAAAATTAAATTGACTATCTTTTTGTTTACAATCCACTGACTTTATGTTTACATTAAGGGGGGAATTATAACACGATTAAAGGTGATGCCATGTTTCGATCCTGGAATGCTCAAAACCGCAGCAGGGATATTGAATTTGCCTCCGCCGGGGAGTTTGACCTGGTAATAATCGGCGGCGGTATTACCGGCGCCGGCATAGCCCGGGAATGTGCTTTGCGCGGGCTCTCTTTTTGTCTTCTGGATAAAGACGATTTTGCTTTTGGGACGTCTTCCAGATCATCGAAACTGTTCCACGGCGGGATGAGATACCTGGCCTCCAATGAGTACGGCCTGGTGAGAGAATCAACCGGTGAAAGAAACTGGCTGCGCAGCCATTTGCCCCACCTGGTCAGGCCGCTGGGGTTCATCTACCCCGCATACGATCGGGGCAGGGTCCGGCCGTTTATGATTTGGGCCGCCGTTAAGATGTACGATGTTTTGTCGGACTGGTTCAGCATATTTAAAAATTACCGTAAGTCCAGGATATTTAAGGCGGATTTTGTGGAAGAATTTGAGCCGGCCCTGGTAATTGAAGATCGGGAATTTGGCCGCCTTAAGATGGCCGGTTTTTATTACGATACCAACTGTGATGACGCCCGGGTAACCCTGGAGATAATCAAGGAAAGCCTGGAGCGCGGCAATGCAGATTCCGCCGCTCTTAATTACGCGCGGGTGGAGGACTATATTAAGGATTCAGCCAGCCGGGTGAAGGGAGTCAAGGCAAAAGATTTATTCACCGGGAAAAACTTCGAAGTAAAGGGGAAGTGCGTGGTTTCGGCCGCCGGCATCTGGACTGACCGGGTCCTGGAGCCTGCAGAATATGATCAGGCACGGATTTATCCAACCAAGGGCGTTCATATAGTGGTGCCCG
>PUNU01000245.1 GCA_003551865.1 Syntrophomonadaceae bacterium | reverse complement strand
GCATAGCCCTTGTGCACTTCCATCAGTTCACTGCCGTCGACGATGCGGTGGATTATTTCCCGCACGTCATAGGAACGGTTGGGATTCTCCGGCATCAGCCCGGGCAGGTCTGCGGCGTCCTGTTCGGGCGCGCGGGGCTCGGCCAAAGGCGGATCGTCGATGTTGTTGGAAGGAATAAAGCTGATCAGCCGCCGGATCTGCACAAAGCAGTCTTCTTCGTCTTCGGTAAAGAAGTGGGCCACCCCGCTGGTCTGGTTGTGGGTGGCGGCCCCGCCCAGCTCTTCAGGGGTAACACTCTCCCCGGTTACCGCCTTGATCACCTGGGGCCCGGTTATAAACATGTTGCCTATCTTGCTGACCATGAATACAAAGTCGGTGATCGCCGGCGAGTAAACCGCCCCCCCGGCACACGGACCCATTATGACCGATATCTGCGGAATTACCCCGGAGCAGACGGTGTTGCGGTAAAAGATCGACCCGTAGCCGTTTAGGGCAAATACGCCCTCCTGGATGCGCGCTCCCCCGGAGTCGTTTAAGCCGATCACCGGGGCGCCGCTCTGGGCGGCCAGGTCAAGCACGCGGCAGATCTTGGCGGCATGGACCTCGCTCAGTGAACCGCCCGCCACGGTAAAGTCCTGGGCGTAAATATAGATCCGGCGCCCCTCTATGGTGCCGTAGCCGGTTACCACCCCTTCGCCGGGATTTGGAAAGTCAAGGGAGCTGGCATCTTCCAGGCCGGTCTGGGCAAAGGTGCCCACTTCGACAAAACTGCCTTCGTCAAGCAGTTTGGCCAGCCGCGCTCGCGCGGTCAGCTTCCCTTTTTTATGCTGGCTTTCTATCCGCTCGTCGCCTCCCCCGGCCTGCGTCCGAAGGCGCCTTTCTTCCAAGTGCTTCAGTTTGTCATCCACTGTTACCACCGCTTTCTGCAGTATGCTTAATTAATTCGAAACTGTGCGGACAAGCAATCAACCGCTCTTGCCTGTTTATTCAAAACAATTCCGCCGGCCGGCCTGCCGCATATCTCCCATCGCCGGCATAATTTTTCCAAAGGTTTAGCGTTCACAAAGCTCTACGAGTACCCCGCCGGTCGATTTTGGATGCAGAAAGGCAATCCTGGCCCCTCCGGCGCCGTAGCGTGGTTTCTCATCGATCAGCTCCACTCCCTGTGCTTTTAACTGTTCAAGCTTCTGCTCCAAATCTGTAACCCGAAATGAAATGTGGTGCACTCCGCCGCCTTTTTTTTCGATAAACTTGCCCACCGGCCCGGAGGGATCGGTGGATTCCAGAAACTCGATCTTGCTTTCCCCGACGGGGAAGAAAGCTACTTTAACTTTCTGCTCTTCGACCTCTTCCACCCCCTGGTAGTCCAGGCCGATTCGATCCCGGTAAAAACTTATGGTCTTTTCAAGATCTTCTACGGCGATGCCGACATGATCAATCTTTTCAAACAAAATAACCGCTCCCTCCACTTACTGGTTTTGTTCAACTTTCTGTTTGATGAAATCTATAACCGCTTCGGTTGTAGAGCCCGGTGTAAAAACTTCGGCCACTCCATTTTCCTTGAGGTAAGCAATATCTTCCTTGGGAATAATTCCGCCTAAAACGACTAGAATATCGTGGCTTTCCTTCTCACGCAGCATTTCCAGAACCGGGGGTACGAGCTGCATGTGGGCTCCCGAAAGGATACTCAACCCGATCACCTGGACATCTTCCTGAAGAGCCGTTTCCACGATTTGTTCCGGTGTCTGCCTCAAACCGGTATAAATTACTTCCATACCGGCATCGCGCAGGGCCTGGGCAATCACCTTGGCCCCCCGGTCGTGCCCGTCAAGGCCAATTTTGCCCACCAGTACTCTCACCGGTTTTTCAGCCATTTCCCGATCCCTCCCTCTTCACACATTAAAGTTATACGATTACCTGCTGCTGGTATTCGCCGAAAACATCTCTTAAAACGCCGCATATTTCGCCCAAAGTAGCATAAGCTTTAACCGCATCCAGGATGTAGGGCATTAAGTCGTCACTGCTTCCGGCAGCCCTGCGCAGATCCTGCAGAGCCTCCGCCACCCTGCCCTGGTCGCGGCTCATCCGCACTTCTTTCAACCGCTCCACCTGGCGGCGGCTGGTTTCGGGGTCCATTTCCAATAAATCGATAGGCTGGTCGCCACCGGAAGTAAAGCGGTTAACTCCGACCACCACCCGTTCCTGCGATTCGACTTCTTTCTGATAGCGATAAGCACTGGCCTGGATTTCCTTCTGAATAAACCCTTTTTCAATCGCTTCCACCGCTCCGCCAAGCTCGTCGACGCGATCGATGTAGCGCAGGACTTCTTCTTCGATATGATCGGTTAAATTTTCGATGTAATAAGATCCGCCCAGGGGATCGGCCGAATTGGTAACATCGATTTCATGGCCGATGACCTGTTGGGTGCGCAGGGCCAGCAGCACGGACTGCTCACTGGGCAGTGCCAACGCTTCATCGCGCGAATTAGTATGCAGGGACTGGGTTCCACCAAGCACGGCGCTTAAAGCCTGAAAGGCCACCCTGATCAAGTTCACGTCCGGCTGCTGGGCGGTAAGCGTACAGCCCGCGGTCTGGGTATGGAACCGCAGCATCATTGAACGCGGATTTTGCGCCCCGAAGCGCTCTTTCATTAAACGGGCCCAGATCCTCCGTGCCGCCCTGAATTTGGCCACCTCTTCGAAAAAGTTTGAATGGGCATTGAAGAAGAAAGAAAGGCGTGGGGCAAACTTGTCCACTTCAAGCCCCGCTTCAACAGCCGCTTCCACATAGGCGATGGCATTGCACAAAGTAAAGGCAATCTCCTGGACCGCCGTCGAACCGGCTTCCCTGATATGATAACCGCTGATGCTGATCGTATTCCAACTGGGTATGTTGTCACCGGCATAGGCAAAAATGTCGACAATTAAGCGCATGGACTCCCGGGGCGGGAATATGTAGGTCCCCCGGGCCACGTATTCTTTTAAAATGTCATTTTGAATAGTTCCGTTGATTTTTTCTTTTGAGATCCCCTGTTTTTCAGCTACCGCCATATACATGGCCAGCAAAACAGCGGCCGGGGCATTGATTGTCATTGAGGTGCTGACCTTTTCAAGGGGTATTTTCTCCATCAACACCTCCATATCGGCGAGGGAGTCTACGGCCACCCCCACCTTGCCGATCTCGCCGCGGGCAAGCGGGTGGTCGGAATCATAGCCTATCTGGGTCGGCAGGTCAAAAGCTACACTTAAACCGGTCTGTCCCTGCTCCAACAGGTAGCGAAAACGCTGGTTGGTTTCCTCGGCGCTCCCAAACCCGGCATACTGCCGCATGGTCCAAAGCCGGCCGCGGTACATGGTCGGCTGAATACCCCGGGTAAAGGGATACTCGGCGGGCCAGTTCAGTTTTTCCAGGTAATCAAAATCTTCCATGTCCAGCGGATCGTAAACCCTTTTTACCTCCAGGCCCGAGTCAAGTTTAAAAGCCTTGCGCTCGGGATACTTCTCCAGGGCCTTATTTACCTTTTCTTTCCAGGATTTTTTGGCCTTAACCAACTGTTCCTTTTCGTTTTGCTCACTCACCAGCCAGATTCCTCCTTTCATGGCCTGCGGGCTCTGCTACCTGCAAAAGCGAGGTTTTAAAAAACAATAACAGCAGGCCTCTTTTTTATTTAAGACTCGATTTAACCAGCTCGTGCACCGAAGTCGGCAGGTCGGCAACTTCAACTCCCGCTTCCGAAAGCGCCTCGACCTTGCTTTCAAAGGTGCCGCGGCCCCTTTCAATAATCGCTCCGGCATGGCCCATCTTTTTGCCCGGCGGTGCACTGCGGCCTGCCAGGTAAGCAACAACCGGCTTGCTTACCTCGGAAGCTATATAGGCGGCCGCCTCTTCTTCGGCACTGCCGCCGATCTCACCGATCAGGATAATACTTTCGGTAGCCGGATCGTCTTCAAATCTTTTCAGCACATCGGTAAAATGCAGTCCGACCACCCTGTCGCCGCCTATGCCGATAACAGTACTCGTGCCAATTCCTTTCTCGGCAAGGTGAGATACAATTTCATAGCATAAAGTGCCGCTCCGGGAAACCACCCCCACCGGGCCGGAAACAAAGAAGCGGTTGGGCATAATTCCTATCTTGCAGCGGCCTGAGGAAACCAGGCCGTTTGTATTGGGCCCTACGACAACCGCATTCTTAAAGCGGGCATAGTTCATTATTTCGGTGGCGTCGTGAAGGGGAATGTGTTCTGGTATCATAACAATAAGCTTCAGCCCGGCATCGAGCGCCTCAAAAGCGGCGTCTTTGGCAAACGGAGCGGGTATAAACAGGATACCGGCGTCGGTGGGATGGTTTTCCATCGCTTCGAATACCGTATTAAACACGGGGACGCCTTCCACAGACTGGCCGCCCTTGCCCGGCGAAACTCCGCCGGTTATTTTAGTCCCGTACTGGAGCATCTGCCCGGTGTGAAATGACCCCTGCCGCCCGGTAATGCCCTGGACAATAACGCTGGTGCTCTCATCTATGTATACCGGCATGAATAAAACTCCTTTCTCGGCATAAATCTTCGATATTTGCGACCGCCGCCGTAGATTCTGAAATCTAAAACCCCGGGCCATCAGGAGGTCCCGGCAAGCTCCACGGCGTGGCGCACCGCTTCATCCATAGTATCAAATGTGCTGATTCCCGCTTCTTCGAGGATCGCCCTTCCCTCCGATTCATTGGTGCCCACCAGGCGGAATGATATGGGCAAATCGACGCCCTTGCTTTCCTTAACCTGCACAAAAGCTTTCGCCACCACGTCACAGCGGGTTATTCCGCCAAAAATATTGATCAGCATAACCTTGGGGGCGGTGCCCAGCAGCAGCTCCAAAGCATAAGCAGTCCGCTCTTCTCCGGCCCCTCCGCCCAGATCAAGAAAATTGGCCGGACTGCCCCCGTAATGCTGGACCATATCCAGGGTGGCCATGGTTATCCCGGCCCCGTTGGCCATAATAGCAATATCACCGTCAAGCTTTACATAAGCGAGATCGTGTTCTTCCGCTTTTAGCTCTAGGTCGGTTTTTTCGGAAATCCGGGGCAAATCTTCGTGCCGGTAAAGTGCATCGTCGTCAATGGTGACCTTGGCATCGGCGGCCACCAGGCCGCGGGAGGTTAATGCCAGAGGATTGATTTCTGCCAGCTCGGCATCCATTTCTTTAAACAAGCGGTAAAGGCGGGGCAAAAACTTGACAAACTGCTTCTGCAGATCACTGCCTACTCCCATCCGGCGGCAAATTTCCCGGACCATGTAATTCTGCATACCCAGGCTGACATCGATCGGCCACCTGATCATCCGTTCTTCCGGCACCTCTTCCACTTCCATACCCCCGTCAAGTGACGCGAGGACAATCGGACAGCGGTCATTGCCGTCAATCGTCAGGGCCAGGTAAAGCTCCTGCTCAATGGCCAGCTTTTCCTCGACCAGCAGTTTCTCAACCGTCATATCCTCAAGCTGCATCTCCAGAATTCTCTCCGCTTCCCGGCGGGCCTCTTCCGGGTCGGAAGCAAAAGCGATGCCGCCGGCTTTGCCTCTTCTTCCGGCCAACACCTGCGATTTAATGACCACCTCGCCCAGCTCAGCGGCGGCTTTCCCGGCTTCATCGGCATTTTCCACCACTTTGCCGCGGGGAGCGGGAATTTCGTAACGTTTGAACAGGTCTTTACCCAGGTATTCGTAGAGCTTCAATTTCAATCCTCCATTTTGGTTAGGGTTTAATTTAACTGCTGTATTTTTTCAATTTATTATATAAAGTAGCCAGCGATATGTTCAAGGCCTGCGCCGCTTTTTTTTTGCCCTCCAGACTTTCCCCGTAACGCGTCAAGGCCAGCTTCAGCATTATTTCTTCCATTTCATCCAGAGGCATTATCTCGTTGAAGCCGGCCGCCTCACGTGCACCCACCCGCCTGACATAGGGGGAAAGATGCTGATATTCAATCACCGGTCCCTCAGATAGGACCATTGCTCGCTCAATGACACTTTTCAGCTCGCTGATATTGCCGGGCCAGTCATACTCACCGAGCTCCTGGAGGGCCCGCGGCGATAGTTCGCGCACTTTTTTGCCCAGTTTGCGGTTCAAACGATCCATCAGCGCCTCGGCCAGCCGGGGAATGTCTTCGGACCGTTTGCGCAGAGGCGGCAGATCGATCTTAACCTGGCTTAACCGGCGATACAGCTCTTCGGAGAAATGGCCCTGCAGGGAAAGGTCGATCAGGTTGTCGCTGGCGGAAGCGATTATGCGGACATCTGCGGGGATGGCCTGTTCGCCCCCAATCCGGTAAAAACACCGCTCCTCCAAAACCTGCAAGAGCTGTTTTTGCAAAAACGGGCTAAGCGAGTTAACTTCTTTGATAAACAATGTGCTTCCTTCGGCAAGCTCGATCCTGCCCAGACGGGTCCTTAAAACCCCGGGCATGGCTCCTTTTTCACAGCCAAATATCTCAACTTCCTGCCGTGAATCGGGGACCGCCGCACAATCAACCGTGATAAGCGGCTTTTTATTCCGGCTGCTGCCGTTGTGGATGGCCTGGGCAAAAAAACTTTTGCCGGTACCGCTTTCACCGCAGATCAAAACTGGAGAGGCTCCGCGGGCGGCCCTGCGGGCTTTTTCCACTGTCGCCATAAAAACTTTGCTCCTGCCGGTCAGCGAGTCAAAGCTGATGCGCCCCCCGGCCATCTGGTCGATCCGGGCATAAAGGTTGTCGATTATGGTGTTGCTGTGCTTCAGCTCGTCCATTAATTTTAAAATATCGCCGACAGGCTGAAAAACAACCACCGCTCCCATCAGTTCGCCGTCGACAATGATCGGAGAAGCATTGGATATGACATCAGCGTCGGAGCCGCCGACATAAGTGCGGTAACCGGTAACCGGCTTCTGCTGGATTAACGACTGGGCCAGGGCGCCGTGCGGCGACACTTCAAAAATATTGCGGTTTACCCGCTCGCTTTCCGGGATGCCGGTAACCCGGGTAAAGGCCGGGTTAATGTATTTTACCGTCCCCTTGTCATCAACAATCTCGATGGCGTCCTGGACGGAGTTCAGTACGGCCAGCAGCTCACCTTTTACCAGGCGGGTTTCAAGCAGCTGTTCCCTGGAGCTCAAGACCGCATTTAAAACTGAACGCGAAGTTAACTCTTCCAGCTTTACTCCTCCGGCCAAGTTTTCTTTCAGGTATTCCACGGTTTCGGGATCACCTGTTGCTTCTACAACGGCTTCCAGCTCGGGGAGGGCAATTATTTTATCCAGATCGGCGGCAACAAAAACGCTTTTCCGCTCTTTTTCGTTCAGCCACTTCGTATTGCCGTCCAGGCAGGCCAGGCCGACAAGGTCCACTTCACTGCACTGCCTGAGAAGCCGAAACAGCTCTCCTCCGCGCTCGCCTTTTACCACCAGGGCTGTTTTTATCAAAGGAACGGGTTGCCCCCCTTCTTCACCTTAGAATATTCGTAAATATTAGAAGAAATCCTGCCTCGCATCCCTGTTTTTATCTTTCATTCACTTTCAGAATCAACTCGAACAGCTCCCCTAAGGCAGTAAACAAGTCTCACTTCCAACCTCCCACCTCTCACTTCTCAAATGCCGGCAATTCCAAACGGCTCGCTTTATGTTCGCTTCCGGCTTGCAACATCTCTTATAGATAAAAAGTTGTTGTAATAATTGCCGAATTACACTCTTAATACATTGGCAGGCCACTGGTGAAGGAAGTTTTTTTATCCCCCTGAAAGAGTATAAAAAATCTGTATAGTTTTTTATTTCTGGCAGGAAAAAGGGGGCAAATCGTGGAATACTTCATTATACTTGCCGGTATTATTTAGTCTTTTTAACATACTAGTTGGTTTATAAGGAGGAATTGACCATGGTGTTTGAAAGCACCGCAAAGATGTACGAAGTCTTAGGTGAACTGTTTGAAACGCTCATGAAAGATCCCACAGCGGGGCCCAAGTACCGGGAAGCAGGCATCGTCATCAAGTTCAACATCCACGATCCTGAAGGTTTTATCTGGCTAACCGGCGACGGTGAGGTAATCTGCGGGGAGGCGGATTACAAGCCCACCATCGAAATGAGCTTGAGCGGCGACAGCTGTCACCAGTTTT
>PUNU01000048.1 GCA_003551865.1 Syntrophomonadaceae bacterium | reverse complement strand
CGCATCGGCTGGATCCTCGATAAAAACCGGGGCAACCCTGTAACCGTATGTACCCTGTTTCCAGCCAATCAGGTATTTTACGTCTTCACGGCCCACTACCTCAGCCGCGGTTTTGCGTAATTGTTCCAGATCCATTTTATATAACCCCTCCTACCAGTCGATCTGCCGGCGCCTGAAACCTTCAAACGGCCCGGCTTCTCGAGCGTCTTCGACGATTTTTTCCACTACTTCTTTCCATTTATGGCCTTCGGAGGCCGATACCCAGCTCATGTTAAACCGCCGGGGATCGACGCCGATAAATTCCATTAAATCCTTCAGCATTCCCAGGCGCCGCCGGGCATAATAGTTGCCTTCCATGTAATGACAGTCACCGGGGTGGCATCCGGAAACGAGCACACCGTCAGCACCCTGCTGGAGGGCGTTCATCACATAAAGTGGGTTAACCCTGCCGGAACACATAACCCTGATGATCTGGACATTGGCCGGATACTGCACCCGGCTGGTTCCGGCCAGGTCGGCACCGGCGTATGAACACCAGTTGCAAAGAAAAGCTACAATGTTTGGATTGAAGTTATCACTCATCTCATGACCCCCAATGCCGCTATCTGCGGTAAAATCTGGCGATCGCGGAATGACCTCGGTTGAATCGAATCGGAGAGGCAGGCCGCCGAACAGGCACCGCAGCCTTTACAGAGGGCTTCATTTACCCTGGCCACTTCAACTTCGTATCCAAAGCGGTTGACTGTAACCAGTTCGATGGCCGCGTAGGGGCAGACATTGACACAGAAACCGCAGCCCCGGCAGGTGGCCTCGTTGACTTCGGCTACCTGGGCCTCGATGGTCACCTTGCCCCTGGCCAGGGGAATCATGGCCGAAGCAGCGGCGCCCTTGGCCTGGGCCACGGCGTCGGGTATGTCCTTCGGCCCCTGGCAGCAGCCGGCCAGGAACACGCCCTCGGTAGCGGTGTCTACGGGCCGCAGTTTGGGATGAGCCTCGAGGAAAAACCGGTCCGGCGACTGGGAAAGGCGCAGAAGATCCATAATTTCGCGCATGTCGGCACGCGGTTCGAGACCCACTCCCAGGACCACCAGGTCGACTTCATCTTCCAGCGGCGTCGCGGTAAGGGTGTCTTCTACCTTGACCACAAGCTTATTGCCCCGCTTGAAAATTTCGGAGGGATTGCCCCTGATATAGCGGACATTCTCGCGCCGCACCCGGTCGTAAAATTCCTCGAACCCTTTGCCAAACGCCCTCACGTCCATATAGTAAATGCGGATATTGGCATCGGGCATTTTCTCCCTGAGCAGGTGAGCCTGCTTGGCGGTATACATACAGCAGACGCGGGAACAGTACTCGTTGCCGACACTTTCATCCCTCGAGCCGACACACTTGATGAAGGCAATTTCTTTCGGTTCAACCTCTTCTTCGCCGTTGAATATTTTTACTTTGCCCCCGGTCGGCCCCGAAGCGGAGACAAGCCGCTCCATTTCCATGCCGGTAAGCACGTTGGGATAATCATTGTAACCGTATTCGGGCTTTCGGGACGGATCGAAGGGATCAAACCCGGTTGCTACGATTACCGCCCCGACTTTAAACTCAACAATCTCGTCTTCCTGCTCGAAATTGATCGCATCAGCCCCGCAAACTTCTTCACATTTAGGTCCTTTGCCGCATTTGCCCCTTGTTAAATAAAGGCAGTTTTCCGGATCAATCGTATACTTGGCCGGAACCGCCTGGGGAAAAGGCAGGTAAATGGCCGAGCGTTTGCCCAGGCCCTGGTCGAACTCGTTGGGGAAACGATCCGCGACCCGGCACTCCTTGGCACAGTCCCCGCAGCCTGTGCACTTGTCGAAATCGACATAGCGCGCCTTTTTGCGAACCTTTACCTCAAAATTGCCGACAAAACCTCCGATCTCCTCCACCTCGGAATAGGTAAGCAGTTCGATGTTTGGGTGGGAGGCACAGTCGACCATTTTGGGCGTAAGTATACAGGCCGAGCAGTCCAGGGTGGGAAAAGTTTTGTCCAACTGGGCCATGCGTCCGCCAACGGACGGAGTTTTTTCCACCAGGTAGACTTTAAAGCCGGCATCGGCAATATCGAGGGCCGCCTGGATTCCGGCAATACCCGCTCCGATAACCATGGCCGCCGGTTCGGCATCGGCTTCTTTTGCTTCAAGGGCTTCAAGCAGCCTGACCCTGGCAATTGAAGCGGCCAGAAGCTTTTTGGCCTTGGCCGTAGCCTCCTCCGAAATATCATGGACCCAGGAGCACTGCTCCCGGATATTGGTCATTTCGAGATAATACGGGTTTATGCCCGCTTCCTGGATTGCTTTCCTGAAAGTCGGTTCATGCATCCGGGGTGAACAGGAAGCGACAACCACCCGGTTCAATTCCTGTTCCTTGATATCGTTTTTAATCAGCATCTGCCCGGGATCGGAACACATATAAGCGTAGGTCCTTGAAACCTCCACGTTGGGCAGTTTTTGCGCATATTCAGCCACCGCTTCTACGTCAACCATCGAGGCAATGTTGATGCCGCAATGACAGACATAGACGCCTATTTTCGGTTTTACCGTCATCTAATTATTCATCCTCCCACAAAGATTGGCCCTGCTAAAACGGCTATCCTTTTAACTCCTTCAGCTTTTCGAGCAGCTTGGGCACAACCTTGAACATATCGTCAACAATGGCATAATCAGCTTCGTTAAAAATCGGGGCTTCGGGATCCTTGTTCACCGCAACTACGGTCTTGGCTCCCTTAATCCCGGCTACATGCTGGAAGGCCCCCGAAATGCCCAGGGCGATGTAGAGTTTCGGTTTGACCGTTTTGCCGGAAGTGCCGACCTGGCGATCATGGGGGATCCAGCCGGCGTCGGTTGCCGCTCTTGAGCCGGCAATATCAGCCTTGATTGCTTCCGCCAGCGCCTCGATATCCGGCAGATTTTTATCTTCTTTAAGGCCGCGGCCGACGGAAACCAGGATTTCAGACTGAGTAATATCGACATCGCCAACCTCGGCTTCTATGTATTCTACAAACTTACGGTAAGGGACATCTTCCTTTAAAGGCGAGTCAACTTTTTCCACTTCTCCGGCCGCTGCCGGGTCGGGTGCTTCAAGAGCGCCCTCGCGGATAGTGGCCAGGTAGGTTTCGGCCTCTTTGAAAGCCACGGTGGCGTTAACCTTGCCCGAGTAGATCTGCCGGGTAGCTTTTAAAGCACCGCCTTCATACTGCAGGTCAATGGCTTCAGTCACCATGGGCAGCTTTTTCTCAACAGCCAGGGCGGGCATAAAATCAACCCCCTGGGCCGTATGGCCGGTCATCAAAACCGCAGGTTTAAGTTCGTCCAGTAAGGCCGACAGAGCTTTCTGATACTTTTCAGCATTAAAGTTTTCAAACAGAGGGTCGTCAATGACCTTCACGTTTGCGCCATATGCAGCCATTTTCTGGGCCATATCGTCCATACCGCTGCCCAGGAGCAAAACTACGGCTTCACCGCCCATGTCGGCAGCCAGCCTGGGAGCAACAGCCATCATTTCAAAATTTATGTCTCTTAGCTCTCCCTGACGGTGTTCCGCCACTACTAAAACGTTACCCATTATACTAAGCCTCCTTTAACCAGGATGGACGCCAGTTTCTCTGCCTTCTCTTCCGGCTCGCCTTCGATAAATTCAGCTTTGGCCTCGATCTCGGGAATATAAAGCTGTTCAAGGGCAATCTGCGAAGCATCGGCGCCAACTTCGGCCGGATCAATGCCCAGATCATCAAGGCCGACAACATTGAGCTCTTTTTTCTGGGCCTGCCGGATACCGCGGATCGGGGCATAACGCGGTTCGTTGCCGCCGGTTTGAATGGTTAAAACTGCCGGAAGTTCGAGTTCAACCACTTCCATCAGTCCGCCTTCCAGCTCGCGGTGGGCCCTTACTTTACCGTCAAGTACTTCCACCTTTTTGACCATCGAGGCATGGTTGACCCCCAGCTCTTCGGCCAGAGCCACCCCCGTGGCCATATGACCGTCGTCAGAGGCCATACATCCGGTTAAAACCAGGTCAAATTCCTGGCCTTTGATCGATCCGGCCAGGACCCTGGCCACCATCAGCGGGTCGTGGGCGGCAATTCTCTCGTCTTCAACGCGCACAGCCCTGTCGCAGCCCTTGGCCATGGCCATGCGGATCATAACTTCCGACTGTTTCGGCCCGATCGAAACAACGTTTACTTCGCCGCCCTTGTCTTCCTTGATTAAAACAGACTCTTCGACGGCATAATTGTCAGCATCGTTGATGTCGAACGAAAAGCGGCTGTCATCAACGGTAATGCCGTCGGGGTTGACCTTGACCTCCGCTTCTGAAGTATCGGGCACGTACTTAATACAAACAAATGTCTTCACGGTTCATTCCACCTCCTGCCAAATTGGTTGAACTTATTGGTCTTCCACAAACTCTCCCAAAAGCTCCATGATTTCGGCAACACGCATCTCTTCTTCGTAGCCGAGACCCTTAAGAGCGTCTTCCAGGGTCAGTACACAGAAAGGACAGGCCACGGCCACAATATCGGCACCCAGTTCCCGGGCATCTTTGATCCGTGTTTCAGCCAACCTTTCTCCCTGGGCTTCCGATTCAACCCACATTTTTCCACCCCCGCCTTCACAGCAAAGACTGCGCTCCCGGCTGCGGTCGAATTCAAGCAGTTCCACACCCGGAATGCTTTTGAGCAGGCGGCGTGGTTCATCAAAAACCCCACCCTGCTTGCCAAGGTAACAGGGATCGTGGAAAACGACTTTTTTCTCGAGGTCCCCTTTCCATGACAGTTTCCCTTCGGCAACAAGGCTGTCCAGAAACTGGGTGTAGTGAATAACCGGGCTTTTTAAATCGGGGTAATGGGTATTGTAGGTGGTAAAGCAGTGAGGCGAGAGAGTGACAATCCTTTCGGCTGTAAACTCGTTTAAATACTCGGTGTTGTCTTCAATCAGCATTTCAAAAAGCCCCTCTTCGCCCAGGGTAAATACTTCACTGCCGCAGCAGGTTTCGTCTTCGGCGATAAAACCGTAATCGATACCCACCTTGTTTAACAATTTAACCATGTTTTTGGCCACAGCCTGCACACGGGGATCGTAGGCGATCGTGCAGCAGACAAAGAAGAGATTTTCCACAGGTTCTCCCGGCCCAATGGTTTTAACGTCCAGCCCTTCCATCCAATCGGTTCGTGTAGCCCTAGGCTTTTCCCAGGGGTTACCTTCAAGGAGCACGCTCTGCAAAGCGTCACGTACCGTCGGTTCCACTTTTCCGCTTTCGATGATCATTGAACGCAGACCGATCAACACTTCCAGCGGTTTCAAACCCTTGGGACAGCGAACCGCACAGGTATGGCAGGCAGTACAGTCCCAGATCTCGGCAAGCCGGGCCAATTCGTCGAGTTTTTCTTCAAAATATGCATTGTTGACAAACTGGCGGACATTCAAACCGGCCCGCACGGTGACCGGGCAGCCTCCTGTACAGCGGCCGCACTGGATGCAGCCAAGTAGATCATATTTTTCTGTGAAAGTCTGGCTATCGGTACTCATTATCATACCCCGCATCATTAAATGTTTGTGCTACGGCAACTCGTCCGGCAGTTAATTTGGAACACCGGCTTAAGAATCGTTGTTTCCGCCACCTCCCAATTATTTGCAATATAATATTTTGACAATTGCGATAAAACTGTTCTATCTATTAGTTTTCGACGTTTCCGCTTGTTTTTCCTGCTTAATTTTTCAATTCATAAATATTTTACCCGATCAACTATTGATTAGATGTAAGGCCTGCAGACCGGTCTTACGGGTGAAGCCAGTCCCTGTTAAAAGGGAAAACCCCGGTTTCTTCTCTCTTGTTTAAAAGGTGTTGTAACTACTCAGGCCTAACCCGCTAAGCCACAGGGGACGGTTCCACCGTCTCCCATAATATAAGTCAGAGGTCAGAACCCAGATTAGTAGGGACGTTCGAACCGTCCCCATGTCGCCGCTTTTCATTCAGCAAGGACAACAAGCTGAGTAGTTACAAGGTGTTTTACTTCAATACAATCCCGCCCACAGGAGCCTCGATGATGCGGCCGACGATGTGCCAGTTTTGGTTTTGCCTGCCGAAAGCATTTTGCAGCAGTTCCAGTTTTTCTTCGGCCGTGGAAATCAATAAGCCGCCGGAGGTCTGGGGATCGGCGAGGGTAATCAAGGCGTCGTCCTTTTGGTCCTCCGGACCCCGCCAATCCACACTGGACTGGATGTATTCAAGATTGCGGTAAGCACCGGCCGGAATCATACCTATGGCCGCCATGTCTTTAACCGCCGCGTAAAAGGGAACTTTCGAATATTCTATCTCGGCTCCGACACCGCTGGAAAGAAGAACTTCGCGGAGATGACCCAAAAAGCTGAATCCGGTGATATCTGTACAGGCGGAAACACCGGCCTCCAACATTGCCGCTGAAGCGCCCGCGTTAAGAGCGGCCATGCCGTTTATGGCTTCTTCAGCCTCCTTTTCCTCAAGCACTTCGCCTTTCAGGGCGGTGGCAATAATCCCTGTGCCCAACGGCTTGGTCAGGACCAGGCAGTCGCCCGGTCGGGCTCCGCCGCCGGTAACAAGCTTTCCAGGATCAATTAGCCCGGTTACCGCCAGGCCGTATTTAGGCTCGGGATCTTCAACGCTGTGACCGCCGACCACAACCGCCCGTGCCTCGTTTACTTTGTCATAACCTCCGCGCAGGATCGATTCCATGATCTCCAGGGGATGGCATGACACCGGAAAACAGATAATATTTAAAGCTGTCAAAGGTTCCCCGCCCATGGCATAAACATCGCTCAGGGCATTGGCGGCGGCGATCTGCCCAAAGGTGTAAGGGTCGTCGACGATCGGGGTAAAGAAATCGACCGTCTGCACCAGGGCCTTGTCCTGTGCAATGCGGTAAATGCCGGCATCAGAAAAATGCTGTTCTCGGTTTAAATAATTGGGATCATCATCTACAGGCAGGCGGCGCAGAACCTGCGCCAGGGCTTCCGGCCCGATTTTTGCCGCTCAACCTGCACTGGTTGTCATGGCGGTCAACTTGATTTTTCCGCTTGCCATCTGCTCACCCTCCTTTCTGATCTTTACCCAGCTTCAGGGCCACCCGGTAATCTTCAACCCGCCTGGTATATTTTTCACGGTCAAAGTGCTCGAGCAGGGCCTGGGCATATTTGCGGGAACTGCCGCTTATATCCCTGAACTGGGCCAGGGTAAGTGTTTCGTTTTCGGCAAAATGACGGCGCAGTAGATCCAGGGCCTTGCTGTAAGCCTCGCTGTGAAAATAGAGCTCCTCGCTTATCTTTACCAGCTCGCCAGTGTTCAACAGGTAGTTAAAAAACTCGTCCTTGCGGGCCGGATCCGCACCTACACTTTTTATAACTTCTTTTGCTGAAGGTGGCTGCAATCCTCCGC
Organism: Syntrophomonadaceae bacterium; assembly: GCA_003551865.1. The sequence goes on along the minus strand of PUNU01000048.1, from coordinate 21,535 downwards.
TGCGATAGAGGTCGGTTACAGCCTTGAGCAGGTTTTGATCCCGCTCTGAAGGGCGCGGTTTGTACCGGCAAAGGCTGACCAGGTCGCCGCTTACCGATATTTCATCCTGTTCCTGCAGCCGCTTAAGTAAAGCGTCATATTCACGCTGGCCGAAAGACGGGGGCAGAGTTGCATGCAGATGGGCCCGGGAAATGCCAAAAGCCAGCGGTTGCTTCCGGTGGTATTTTCCCAGCTCTGCAAACAGTTTTTCCTTCAGTTCATCTAGAACCTCGCTGATAATATATGCACTGCCCAGCTTTTCCACTTCCCCCCGGGCGTTCATGTCATCTAAAACCGAGCGCACTTTGTCCAGGGCCAGCCTGGTTTCTTTGGCCAGAGTTTTATCCTCGGCAACGGTCATCTCTTTCAGCTTGCCGCGAACAAAAGCGGCGTCTCCACCGGCGGAAGGAGCCTGCCTTAGCTCCTGCAGGCGTTCAATTACCTGGGTCCGAAAGCGTCGGTGCCTGGCCGGGTAGGGATCAAGAACCATGCCGCCGCCGATGGTGGTCATCGGTGAATAGGAGCGGATTACAAAAGGATCACCGCGTTCAGCTACAAGGGGGTGGTCAAGGCGGCACTGAGCGAGGGCTCTTTCACCGGGACGGATTTCGTCGCAGTCCAAAAGCAACAAGCGGGCTACACTGCGGGCGGATCCAAGGAAAAAATGAACCGGGTCAAGATTTTTCAGTCCCCGACGGGCCCGGGATAAAAGCTCGACCGAAACATCGAGCAATGAAGTCTGGCTGTAATAACCGGGATTGCTGACCACACTGCCGCGGACAACCTGGGATTTTTCCAACCCGGAAAGATTCAAAGCAACCCGGCTCCCGGCGTGTGCTTCTTTTACGTCGCTGGCATGGACCTGGATATTGCGAACTCTGGCATCTATTCCGGGCGGTACCACTTCAACCCTTTCACCCACTTCCACAGATCCCTGAATCAGGGTCCCGGTAACCACGGTACCAAAACCGGCAATGACAAAAGAACGGTCAACGGGGAGGCGCAGGGGCCCTGAAGCACTGCGTGCTTCCAGCCCGGAAGTGAGTTCATCAATCAAGGTCCGCAGTTCTTCGATGCCCTCCCCCTTCAAAGCCGACACAGCGCGGACCGGTGCCTGTTCCAGGAAAGTACCTTTAAGCTCCTCCCCGATCTCTTCTCTTACCAGTTCCTGCCATTCTTCCTCGACCAGATCTATTTTAGTAATAACGACAATGCCGTTGCGGATGCCAAGAATCTGCAGTATATCCAGGTGTTCCCTGGTCTGGGGCATCACGCCCTCGGAAGCATCGACCACCAGGATTACCAGATCCATCCCGGAAGCTCCGGCCAACATATTGTGGATAAAGCGCTCATGGCCGGGCACATCGACAATCCCGGCCAGTCTCCCCCCGGGAAGGCGAAAGGGAGCAAATCCCAAATCGATTGATATACCCCTCTCTTTTTCTTCTCTTAAGCGATCGGTATCGACCCCGGTAAGCGCCTTGATCAAAACTGTTTTGCCGTGATCAACATGGCCTGCAGTACCGATGATCAGCTGTTCCAATTGGACGGTTCTCCTTTATTTTTGTTCGCAATTTTTCAGGACAGGCAATCCACTATCAAACCGGCACCCTGTCAATAAAATCCGGTTTATTTGCCTGCATATGCTCAGCGATTTTTCAGCACGCGATCCACAGCTCGGATGCTATATGTTGGTTAAACCTCTAAATGTGATTTTAATAAAGCCGGACTTGGTTATTACTGGTTTAACGACCGGGACGAGTGCTTTCATCCGTCCCTGCGTGGACAGCCCTGCTTACAGCTGCAGCAAGGTCGTCTTCCTGCTCTTCAAAGATCGTCCGGGGATCGAAGAGGAGGCTGTCCTGCTGAAGGCGCGCGATCACCGGCGGTTCGCCGCGTCGCAATTTTTCAGCCAGTTCTTCGGGCCTTCCGCTTTGCTCCTGAAGCTTCACCGCAACCAGGTAGGTGGGTAATTCCGCCATGGGCATGGCCCCTCCACCGACCCTGGAGATACCCGGTATTACAGAAACACTGCCGGCTTTGAATATCCCACCCAAGCGATCGGCCAGCTTATGCGCCCGCCTGTTCAGGGTTTCCCGATCGGTGGTGAGCATACGCCAGATCGGTATTTCTCTAACAGCCGTTTCTTCATCAAAATAGAGGCGAAGGGTTGCCTCCAGGGCGGCGGCGGTAAATTTGTCAATACGCAGTGTTCTGGCCAACTGATTGCTGCGGATGCTTGACACCAGGTCACTGCGCCCGACTACTATACCGGCCTGTGGTCCCCCCAGCATTTTATCCCCGCTGAAGGTGACAATATCGGCACCGGCGGCAATGCTGTCCTGGATGCGCGGTTCAGGAGGCAGGCTGTACCCGGTAGGGTCAAGCAAAACACCACTGCCCAGATCTTCAATCAGCGGCAGGGCATGCCTGTGCGCCAGGGCGGCGAGTTCTGCAGTATCGACCTCGGCGGTAAAACCGACCATGTGGTAGTTGCTGGTATGGACCTTTAGAAAAGCGGCTGTTTCTTCGGTGACAACCGCTTCGTAATCGTGCAGGTAGGTTTTATTGGTAGTTCCCACTTCCACCAGCCGCGCTCCGCCGGCGGCCATAATATCCGGAATGCGGAAAGATCCCCCGATCTCGACCAGCTGGCCGCGGGATACCACTACCTCCCGGCCGGCGGCAAGCGTAGTGAGGGCCAGAAAAACCGCCGCGGCGTTGTTGTTAAGAACTACAGCCGCTTCAGCACCGCTCAGCTCGCAGAGCAGGGCTTCCAGGTGATCCTGGCGGGAGCCGCGCCTGCCGCTTTCCAGATCCAGCTCGAGGTTGCTGTAACTGCCCGCTAGAGAAGCCATAGCCCTTACTGCGGTATCAGCCAGCGGGGCCCGGCCCAGGTTTGTATGAATGATTACGCCGGTGGCATTGATCAGCGGCTTAAGGTTTACATCGGCTTTCCATTCAGCCAGGCGGGCCGCTTCCGCGGCCAGTCGGCTGCCGGACAGATCAAAGTCTCCGGGCTCTTCGCCTTTTTGCAGGGCCGCGGTAATTCGCCGGCGGTATACATCAACGGTCTCCTGCACCGCCTGCAGGACCAGGCGCCTGGGATAGCGTTTCAGGGCTTCTTCCAGCGGCGCTTCCTGGAGCAGGCGATCCACCGCCGGCAGTTCTCGCAACAAGGTCCGGTAATCGGGCAAAGGGTTCACTCTTCTCGTAAATAATTAAAGTCGCACGAACATACTAATTATATCAATTTGCCGGGGTTCTTGGCAAATTGATGAAGTCCCGGACGCGGCTTTTTAAGGGCTACCTTCTACTGGTACAGCCAATTTTAAGGTTGAGCGGTTTGGTCTCGAGGTAACTTCCGGCGCAGAACCCGAGCAGGCTTAAACGTTCGAAATCAATTGTTCCTCTTTCATCAGTTATCTCCGCGGCCGTATAAGAAGCGACCACCCGGCCAATATACACGGTATGGCTTTCAAGTTCAAGTGTATGCTCTACTAAACATTCCATCCCAACCGGGCACTCGTCGATAAGCGGCGCATACTGCAGGGTGCCTTTAACCGGGGTTAAATTGAAATGCGAGAACTTGTCAAGATCCCTACCGCTCAGGGTGCCGCAGCCGTCGGCCAGTTCGACCTGATCGGCGGAGGGCAGGTTAATCGTAAATTCACCCGTATTCTTAATAATGTCATGTGAATAGCGGCCCGGCCTGATCGCGGCCGAAATCATCGGAGGGGAAGAATTGACCACTCCGACCCAGGCCAGGGTAATAATATTAAATTTTTCACCGTCACCGCAGGCTATCATTGCCGGGGGAACGGGACCCAGTAAAAGCCGGGCGGGTTGTTTGTTTTTTTTCATTCATTATACCTCCCATATAATATGCAGTTAATCACACTTTCCAGTTCTACTGTACTGAGCGGGTTTCAAACATGCGGGGGGCCCGCCCTTGGTCAGTGGTAATAGGTCCCGGCACTCAGCCGGTTACGCTTACGGAATATGGTCCGAAACAGCTATAAGGTCTAGTACGCTGTCAATTAAGTTTGTTCTTTTGTAACTACTCAGGCCTAACCCGCCGTGCCATAGTGGACGGTTCCATCGTTTTCCCTTCGGCCTTCGCTGCGCTCAGGAACGCTCGAACCGTCCCCATGGCACAGCTTTTCATTCAACAAGGACAATAGGCTGTGTAGTTACGTTCTTTTTATAATTCGCAGCTGTTGCAAGCCGGAGCTCACGGATCGCTCGCCTGGAATTGTTACGGCTCGTCTGCAGGGGCATATCCCTGCGGTTTGGACGACACCTTTGGGAAAGTAACAGCGGTCCAGGGGAGAAGCAGTACTTGAAACCTTCCTCATGGAAAGCTTTTTGCCTTCATTCAACAATTTTGTATGTTTCACCTTCCCGGGCAATTTCAGCAGTGGGGAAATGCTTTTTAGCTTCGGTTAGTGACACTGCCGGATCGCGTTCAGGATGGAAGTGGGTAAGAAGCAATCTTTTTACTCCAGCCTCCGCGGCAACCCCGGCAGCCTGGGAAGCACTCAGGTGGTTGGGCGGGTTGCTTTCCAGATCTTTTTCCTGGAAGTTGGCCTCACAAAGAAAAAGGCCGGTTTTCGCGGCGAATACTTCGAGCCCGTCAAAATACTCGGTATCCCCTGAATAGACCAAATCACCCGAGGCGGTCTTAATGCGCATGGCCAGGGAAGAAACGGCGTGAACTCCCGCCTCGGTTTGAATCAAAAAAGGACCAATTTGCAGTTTTTGCCCGGATTGAAGCGGCTCAACACTGTAAGCGTTTTTATATGCAAGCCGATCGAATTCAACCGCAGGTTCCGGCGGAGCGTAAACTATTAGCGGTTCATTTCTCAACCCCCGGTTAAAAGCCGCTTGCAGCCCGTAGCGCATCACCATTAGATCGGATATGTGATCGGGGTGCAGGTGGGAAAGTAAAACAGCATGGAGATCCATGTAGCTGATTACTTCCTGCAAACGGCTTAAAACCCCGTTTCCACAATCGATCAAAATTTTAAATCCCTCGTCCTGAAGCAGGTAGCCGGAACAGGCACCGCCTGCCGGCGGAAACGGCCCATAGCGGCCCAGAACAGTCAATTGCACTGCAAACACCTCCGTTTGCCGGGAAAGATCTTTAACCCACCCGATGTAGCGCTTATTTTTACGAAAGACTGATCAAAAACTCTTTAACCCGCCCTTTTGCCACATCATCCTGCAGGGCATCTTTTACTTCGCCTTTGGCGCTGAAGTAAAGAACCTGCCAGCCTGCGGCGACAATCTCTTCCAGCATGGCAAGCTGGATCCCCAGGCGTTCCGGGTCGGCCTTGATAAAAGGATCATCGAGGATAAAAAACCCCTTTTCCCCTTCCAACAGCTTTTCGCCCAGGGCCAGCCTGACGGCAAAGTAAAGCTGGTCATATGCCCCGCCCGATAACTGTGCGGCGCTTAATTCGGACCCTTCAGGCGATATGGCCTTGATCATATTCTCTCCACTGTCAAAAATTACATTGCTGTAACGCCCCCCGGTAATCCTGCTAAAATGTTCGCCGACCGGGCTCTGCCGGCCGAAAAGAGAGGAAACTTTTTGTTCTTCTTCTTTTTCCAGTTCGTTAAAGATTCGCAAAGCCAGAAGGGCGCGTTCTCTATCCGCTTCCCGGGCGGAAAGCCATTCTTTAAGCTTTTCCTGCACTGCTTCAAGATCGACTGTAGTCTGACAGGGCAGGCGGTCGGCGGAGCCGGTAAAGATATTTTCGTTGACCTCTCTTTCGATATCCCGCAGTTCCTCACCGCGCTCATGGAGTTTTTCTTCGAGTTCTTTTCTTTCTTTATCCAACCCGCTTAACTCTTCATTCAAAAATTCAACCGAATATTGATCATATTTCATGTGCGGCACTGCCGAAGCATAATTGGACAGGGCCTCAACCTTATTTTCCCAGTAAGAAACTGCAAAGTGTTCTTCTGTTGAATCTCCTCCCTTCCCGAAATTATCCTCCAGGAAGTATTTTTGCTTTTCCGCCCCGTTCTCAAGCTCCAGCCTGCGTTTTAGCAGGGCGCCGTATTGGTCCGGCGTTTCCACTCCCGAATTCAGGCGGAAACGATTAACAGTATCCTCGACTTCTTTAATCTGCTTCTGTTTTTGCTCCAATTCATCTTTCAGCCGGTTGTCTTCCCTTTGCTGCCATTTCAGGTTGTCTTCCGCTTCTTTGAGCATTTCGGATTCCAGGGCCAGGTTGTTTTTCGCTTCAGCCAAACCCGCACGGGCCTCTTCGATAGTTTTAGCCGACAGGCCGGCTTTCTGCGCTTCACTGCAAACCCTGGCTTCTTGTTCCGCAAGGCGGCTCTTTTTATTGGCAAGACTGTAGAAAAGCCAGCCGCAGGCTGAACCGGCGGCAAGCGAAACTACAAGCAGGGGGTAAAGCCACCAGGCGGGGCGGATGATCACGCCGGCGAGAGAAATGAAAAAAACCAGCGTCGATACTATGCCGGCTGATTTAATAAAAGCACTGTCCGCCAGCGCTTCCCGCCTCCGGAGCAAAGAACAGCGGCGGTCGTATTCAACCAGCTGCGGTTCCAGGGTTTCCAGGGCCAGATTGAGCTCGTGTTCGGCTTTTTTGCGAGAACGATCCCTGGTTTTGTGTTCTTCTTGTGCTTCCTGGAGGCGTTTTTTTTGTTCGTCAATATTGCTTTTTAGCTTCTCCAGTTCGTTCCGCAGGTAGGCTAGGTTTGATTCGGCCTTTTGCCAGGCCTGATATTCGTCTTCGTTGTATTGCTGCAGCCGTTCCAGTTCAGCAAGGGCGTTATGCAATAAACCGAGGGCTTCACGCCCTTTTTCGTAAAGCTCCCGGTTATACGCACTGTGGTAGTTGCTGAGCTGGTCTGTAATTTCACGGCGCCTGGCTTCCAATCCTGCCAACCTTTCTTCAAAGCGGGCGAAACCTTCTTCATGCATTTGATCCAGCAGGTATTCTATGTGTTCGAACAGACCGGAAGCTTTGGCTATCCTGTCTTTTAGCTTGGCAGGGGCAACATTTTGAAATTCACCGGTCGGCGTTATACTGCCCAGTTCCTGCAGTTCGCGCTTGATATCCTTTATCTCTTCACTGCGTATTCCGGTAAGGCGGCCGGTAACACTGCGGTAAAACTGATCTTCGCCATAAATAGACAAATCGCTGTCGCGGATAACAAATATATTGCCAAATTCTTCGGGGCTAAAGTTAAAAAGTGTGGAGACGGTTCCGGCCTCGGGCAGTTTAAATTCTTGCCTTTCCCCGTCTTCCATTACCAGGTAGCCTTCAGGAAATTCCTCCACCCTGGCAGCTCCTTTAAAAAAACGCACCTTCTTTTCAAAAAGCATCTTCAAGAGGGCATCGATGGTCAAAGTTTTTCCTTCTTCATTGGATCCGTAAAAAAGGTTAAAATAGCCGAGGATTCTTCTGCCGGTGTCCGGCAGGGGACCATAGCGTCTAATGCTGAACTCTTTTAAGAACACGCCTTCACCACCCGGAAGGCCCTGATGACCATTTCTTTAACCCGCTCTTTTAATTCCGGCGGGTATTCATAAGCATCCAGCCTGGAGTTGAACTGCTTAAAAAGGTCATCCTCCATAACATGCTGCACATCATAAAACTCAAGGGAGGGCTCTGTTGTACAGCAGCTATCGGCAATTTCTTTGATTCCTTCGGCCAGCTCAGTTTCACTGATTCCCAGGCGGGTGCTGTTGAAAAGCCCCCGGACACTGAGCACCACTTTTGCAGAGGGATGGAAACTTTTAAGTTTTTCCTCCAGGATAGAAATTGGATCTTCCTGTGCAAAAGGATCCAGTTCAATGCAAAGGGTTTCATAGTGAAAGCTTTTCAGGGAAAGCTCGACCGGGGGCTGATCCGGGCTGACCAGGTTGGCCACACGACGACCGCTTTCCCTGGCCGTTACAGCCACCGGTGATCCGGGGTAGACAAACAACCCTCCACCCGGCAGGTGCCAGGTCATGTAGCGGGAATGAAAGTGCCCGGCAAGGACATAGTTTATGGGGAGAGGCTCGAAATAAGAAAGCCGTGCCGGCATATAGCGCTGGTCTCCTTCATCGCCAAGATCCTGCCGAGAAAAATAAGCATCGAGCAGTTCTCCATGATAAAGCAGGAGGTTGTTTTCCGCCGGGTCCATACGGGAAGCCATTTCCTGCAAACGTTGAACCAGGTACTCACCGCTCAAACGCTCATAGGGAAGTCCCCACATGACACAGCCGTTTAAGTGTAGAGGTTCTTCCCAGCTGTTTAAGACTGTAACATTTTCTCCAAAATAAAGGCCGCTCAAATAGGCTTTGTAATCATGATTACCCGGAAGTATAACCGTCCGGAAATCACCGCTTCCAAAAACTGATCGCAGTCTTCCCCTTAAATTTTCAGCTTCAACATGGCGGTCGAAAAGATCGCCGGCAATAACCAGGACGGAAACCCGGTGCTCACGGGCCAAACCGGCCAGTTCTTCCAGGGCCTCCCAACGCTCGGGAGCTTCATCTGTAAGGTGCAGATCTGCAGTATGCAAAATTTTCACAGGTCGGGCCTCCCAACTTCAACAGCAACAGAAGATTGGCTTAAAGCGCGAGCAGGCAAGGTTTGCCCGCCTTTAAAACTGAACACGCAGTGCATGCAGTTACAAATACAGGGGCGAGCTGATCTTCGCCCCTGTATTTTTAATGGCGCTTCCGAAAAAGAACCTGCTTGTATTCCTGCCGCTGGAAACCATAGTGGGCCAGGGGCATGCTTAAGACGTTACTTGCGTATTTTTGCAGACTTCAACAGCCGGTCACCATGGTAAGAAAGTCCTATAAGGATCAAACCGAATATTACTACACCGGTTATCACATTTCGGAGATAACTGAGGAACGTTTCCACGTATTCTTCACCGTAAGGATCGACAAAAGCCATTATGTTATCAATCGAAGCGGCAATGACTATTCCCACAAAAACGCACATGATCAACGACAGAAACCCGGGTGCCAAAAATGACCTAAAACTAAAGTCGATAAAATAAAGGAATATCAGTAAAAACCCCAACCCGGCGAGACAAAGCCAAAAAACATTGTGAATCACCATCGGCTGCAGGCTGGTGGCAAAAACCGTTACATCACGCTGTGGACCGGTTGCTTCAGTGACAATTACCCGGACAGTATCTTCAGCCTGTACTCCGAACAAGGAATAACTGATGATTGTGGCCAGAATTGTGATCGAAAAAACGAATCCTATCAGCACTTTCAACCAGATCCTAAGGTTGGCCCACATTTTACTCCCCCTTACTTTTTCAAGTTTATGAAGTTTATTAATTCTTCCCGGACAGCGTATACTCCTGCCGGTGGTTTTTATTTTTCCAATCTATTTAAAGAGGAACTACCGCCCTTTAGCCAGGTCTTTAGGTCAGAATCCCCGGTTATAATGGTCTGAGCCCGATCGGGGCCGACTGAGACCAGTTCCACGGGCACGCCCGTCCTTTCTTCAAGGGCTTTAAGATATTTTTTTGCCGCAGAGGGAAGATCGTCTATGCTTAGCGTCCGGCTTAAATCCTCATCCCACCCCGGAAATGTTTCATAAACCGGTTCACATTCCTGCAGTTCCGCCATGCTCTGGGGAAACTCCCTGTAGGTTTTACCGCGGCACCTGTAAGCTACAGCCAGGTTGATCGTTTCCAAACCGCTTAAGACATCAAGCTTGGTCACCGCCAGGCCGGTAAGACCATTGATACGGGCCGCATAGCGGGCAATGACGGCATCAAACCAGCCGCAGCGCCTTGGCCTGCCGGTCGTAGTCCCAAATTCGCTGCCGCGCATCCTTAACTGCTCACCCGCCTCGCCTCTATCTTCCGAGGGAAAAGGCCCCTCACCAACCCTGGTAGTATAGGCTTTCAGTACACCCAAAACCCGCCCGGCACAACCGGGCCCAATCCCGTTTCCCGAAGAAGCGGCGGCTGCTACAGTAGATGATGAAGTTACGAAAGGGTACGTGCCGTGGTCTATATCGAGCAAAGCTCCCTGAGCTCCCTCAAAAAGCACCTTTTTCCCGGTTTTTAGCTGTTCGGTCAATAAAAGCGATGTATCGGTAACCAAAGGGCCCAGGCGATCACAGGCCGGGCGGTAGCATTCAATCAGCTCGTCCAGATCGTAACCGCTGTGGCTGTAAACATTTCGCAGGATCTTGTTCTGAAGGGGCAGTATTTCGGCAAGCCGGCGGCGCAAACAGCCGGAATCAATCATATCGACAGCGCGCAAGCCCCGGCGCAGGGCTTTATCGGCGTAAGCAGGCCCAATACCGCGACCAGTTGTGCCGATTTTTTTCTCCCCCAGCAGTTTTTCATTGGCCTCGTCAAATACCTGGTGGTAGGCCATTATCAGGTGGGCTTTACCGCTTATTCGCAAGCCGGAGGTGTCAATACCGCGCTTTTCCAGTTCTTTAATCTCCTCAAGCAAAACCAGCGGATTTATAACCATTCCGCTGCCGAGCAGGCAGAGAGTACCCTGATACAGTATGCCTGAAGGGATATGATGCAGTTTGAAGATGTTGGCGCCGTAGACCACCGTATGGCCGGCGTTATCACCACCCTGAAAACGGACGACAGCATCGGCCTCACCGGCAAGGTAGTCGATAACCTTACCCTTACCCTCGTCACCCCACTGGGCCCCGACAATTACCAGGCTGTTGCCTGCAGTCATATTGATTCCCTCCAAACATTAACAGATTACTTCCCGGCCGCCGGGCCGCTTTTTACAGCTTTTCTTTAAACAAACGGTTCAGCTCACCCGGATCCGCCCTGCCGCCGGTAAGGGCCATAACTTTTCCCACCAGGAATGCCAGCGCTTTTCCTTTTCCCCGGCGGTAACTTTCCACCGCATCCGGATTTTCGGAAATCACCTGTTCCACCAGGGGCAGCAGCTCTTTCCTCCCGGAAATCCTGCCCAGGCCCTTTTCTCTGGCCAGTTTATGCGGCCTGTCACCGTTCTTTACAACTTCTCCCAGCAGTTCCTTGGCCACCGGCCGGCTTATTTCGCCTTTTTCCAACAATGCTAGCAGTTCAACCAGCAGGGCCGGGTCAAAATCTTCCTCGTCCTTGCCTTTTTCGCGAAGCTGATATAGCAGGTCACCCTGAACCCAATTGACAAGGTTGCAATAATCACCGTAGTTTTTTGCAGCAGCTTCAAAAATATCCCCCAGGGCACTGTTTGCGGTCAATAAAGACGCTTCATTGTTTTCGAGATTGTATTGCTCCATTAAACGCTGCCGCCTTTGGTGCGGCAGTTCCGGCAAGGAATCTGAGATCTCACTGATGAATGAGTCTTCCAGGACCAGGGGCAAAAGGTCCGGTTCGGGGAAATAGCGGTAATCCGAAGAGCCCTCTTTGCTTCTCAAAGGAACGGTTATTTTTTTATCTGCATCCCAGTGACAGGTTTCCCGGATTACCGTACCTCCCCCGGCAATTAATGCCGCCTGCCGTTCAGCTTCATAGTTCAGGGCCAATTCAACCGCCCGGAACGAATTCATGTTCTTAACCTCCGCCCTGGTGCCCAGTGCTTCTGAACCGGCGGGACGCAGTGAAATGTTGGCGTCACAGCGCAAACTGCCTTCTTCCATTTTGCAATCGGAAGCACCTGAATATAAAAGGAGCAAACGCAAACTTTCGAGGAACAGGCGGGCTTCACGGCCCGAGTGGAGCTCCGGGGAGGTAACTATTTCCAGAAGAGGAATTCCGGCCCGGTTATAGTCGACAAGCGTGTAATCCGCCCCCATGATCGATTCTCCGGCATGCAGCAGCTTGCCCGCTTCCTCTTCCAGGTGAACCCTTTCCAGGCTGATCTTCCTGACAGCACTGTCAAATTCTACTTCGAGAAAACCGCCCCAGGCCAGCGGATGGTCGAACTGGGAAATTTGATAGGCCTTAGGCAGATCGGGATAAAAATAATTTTTTCGATCGAAGCGGCTCTGCCGCTGGATTTCGCTGTTCAAGGCCAGGGCCGCCGTCACAGCCAGCTCTACAGCCCTGCGGTTTAACACGGGCAGGCTGCCGGGCAGGCCGAGGCACACCGGACAGCAGTTTGTATTCGGTTCCTGTCCGAATGAAGTGCTGCAGCTGCAGAAAAGCTTTGAGCGGGTAAGCAGTTCCAGGTGAATTTCCAGGCCGATTATTATTTCAAGCTTCATCGCTAAAGTTTCCTCCTTCAGCTCTCTCCGACGCGGGCCGCGGGAACGAGTCCCCACACTCCTGCTCAAGGCAATAAGCCACCTTAAGCAAAAGCTCTTCACCAAGAGGAGGAGCGGTAAGCTGAAGCCCCATCGGGAGCCCGCTGGAATGTAGCCCGCTCGGAACCGAAAGGGATGGGACTCCGGCCAAAGAATCAGTAATGTTGCAGATATCCGAAAGGTACATCTGAAGAGGATCGTCTGTTTTTTCACCGAGCTTAAAAGCCGGGGTCGGCGAAGAAGCCCCGATCAACAGATCAAAATCTTTAAATGCCGCTTCATAATCACGGCGGATTAATGTTCTTACCTTCATGGCCTGGAGATAGTAAGCATCGTAATAACCGGCACTCAAAGCATAGGTGCCGATCATGATCCGCCGTTTAACCTCCGGCCCGAAGCCTTCTCCCCTGGTCCGGCTAAACATGGACTCGACGGTTTCACCCTCAAAACTTATACCGTGGCGAACACCGTCATAGCGGCCCAGGTTTGAACTGGCTTCCGAGGGAGCAATCAAATAATAGGCTTCCAGGCCGTACCCGGTCCGCGGCAGGGAAACTGTACCTACTTCGGCTCCCCTTCTTTCCAGCAGAGAAACCGCCTTTCTCACAGCAGCGGTGACTTCGCGGTCAAAACCGTCTGCAAGATTTTGCTCAATTAAGCCCACCCGTAGTCCGGAAGGATCTACCGCCAGGCTGTCCGCATAACCGGGCACCGGGTCAGGCAGTGAAGTCGAATCACCCGGATCGGCACCGGCAATCAGGCTCAACAGCAGGGCATTGTCCAGGGCGCTGACCGACAGGGGACCGATCTGGTCCAGCGAAGAAGCAAAGGCAACCAGGCCGCAGCGGGAAACCCGCCCGAAGGTAGGCCGCAGCCCGGTCAGCCCACACATAGAGGCGGGCAGGCGGATCGAGCCCCCCGTATCCGAACCGAGGGCCAGCGGGGCCATCGCCGCGGCAACAGCCACGGCTGATCCCCCGCTGGAACCGCCCGGGACTCTTTGCGGATCCCAGGGGTTGCGGGAGGGATAAAAAACCGAGTGTTCGGTCGAAGATCCCATGGCAAACTCGTCCATATTGGTCTTTCCCAGTACCGGCATCCCGGCCTCCTTTATCTTCCGGTAAACCGTGGCATCGTAAGGAGGAACATAGTTTTCAAGAATGCGGGAAGCGCAGGTTGTGAGCAGTCCTTCGCTGCAGATGTTGTCTTTCACCGCGATGGGCACCCCGGCCAAAGGGTGAAGAGATTCACCGCGGTGCCTTTTTTTATCCACCTCGGCGGCGGTTTGCAAAGCCAGGCCCGGTGTATGAGTGATAAAAGCTTTCAAGTGAGGTTCCATATTTTTAATGCGATCCAGAAAACTCCGGACCACTTCAATCGAGCTAACCTCTCCGGCCTGCAGCAGGCGGCTGAGTTCGGCCGCGGTTTTATCATATAATTCCATAACAGATTCTCACTTCCCGATTAAATAAAAGGCAGTTACTGCCCGGGCGTTTCTTTATCCTGCCTCCCGGTTATACGGGGGACACGGAAAAAATCCTTCTGCCGCCCCGGGGCATTCTGTAGAACCCGGTTCAGTGGCAGCGAGGCCCCGGTCTCATCTTCCCGCATCACGGCCGGCACAGTAATTACATGTGACGTCGGTTCAACTCCGGTTGTGTCGAGCTCCCTGACCTTTTGGGCGGTTTTCAGGATACTGCTCAGCTGGCCGGCCATAACTGCTTTTTCTTCAGGGTCAAGCTTTAGGCGGGCCAGGCGGGCAACATGTTCGACCTCTTTGCTAAAATCATCAGCCATATTTTATAACCTCCACCATTAATTAAAAAACAAACCGGCTTCTTTAAGCCGGCTCAGTCATGTTATATTTGTACCCCTTACAACACAGGCCTTTGCAACTCATGCTGTATATAATAAATATGTTTATGTGCAGCTTAAAGCTATTTGACATTACAGGATAATTTTAATCTATCTGCCCGGGTCAGTCAATAGCAGCAGCATTTATAAAAATAAGATATGTTATAATCGAAGCAAAATCGGGCCTGTGGCCCAGGGAAGTGAAAACCATCAACCATGAACCATGCCGAAAAAAGCCGGACGGCACTGCTGAAAGCAAAATTTTTGACCTGGCTGTAATCGGAGCCGGCCCTGCAGGTTCGCTTGCTGCAGCCCTGGCCGCCGAGTTTGGCCTGTCAACAGTAATTATTGAACAGAAAAAGCTGCCCCGGTTTAAGCCCTGCGGCGGGTTTGTTTCGGCCCGCTGTCTCTCCCTTCTACCGGCCGATCTGCATTTGCCACCGGAAAGTTTAACGGAGATTAAAACAATCGGAGTTGTCAATGGAGCACGTCTTCACCATTTTTCTTCCCCGGGCAGGCTGGGCCTGCTGGTTAAAAGAACACAATTCGACCATCTCCTGGCCTGTTATGCCGCCGGTAAGGGGGCCTTTCTCCTGGAAAACCATGCCGTCGACAAGCTGGCCACAGTTAAAGACGGCAATCCCGGACCGGGCTGGTACAAAATAGGGACCACCGGTGATACTTTTTCCTCGGTCGTGGCCCGCTATGTAATCGGCGCGGACGGCGCACTGAGCCGTTTGGCCCGGCTTTCAGGGTTGAGGAAATCCCCACCCGGTTTAACCGGGTGGGGGATGTCCGCCATTATCGAACCCCCGCCACCGGAAACGGAAACAGGCACGTTTGTCTTCTATCCCTGCCCTGTCTTGGGAGGTATGGGCTGGTCGTTTCACGGGCCCAATTGGGTAAACAGGGGCATCGGAGGCCTGGCCGGCCGGCGCCGGCTGCAAAAAGCTTACTGCCGGTTGTTTGCCAAAAAAGCGGGGCATCCCGAACTTCATGCCTGGCCCCTGCCGTTCACCGGACCATTAAAGAAAGCGGCCCGCGGCAACCTGCTCTTAATCGGGGATGCCGCGGGCCTGGTCGAACCTTTTTCCGGCGAAGGGCTATACAACAGCCTGAAAAGCGCCCGACTTGCTTTGCTTGCCCTTGCCGGTGCTGAGAAAGAAAAAAACTCAGCGGGCAAGATCTACCAAAATCTCTTTGATGATCACTTCCGGAAATACTTCGCCGGAACGCTGGCGGGTGCAGTTCTGCTTCACAGCCGCTTCGTGTATCAGCCTTCTTCCCTGCCCCGCCTGATTGCCGCCCTGATGGAAAACAAATTATGGTTTAATCGAGCAGGCGAATTTTACTGGGATTCGGCCTGATCGCCGAGATTTTTGTTGCCTTGTCAAGCGCTCTCTGAAATGCGTCTTCCCGGACAAGATGGGTAACCAGGACAATTTCGGCCAGGCTGCCGACACGGCGTTTTTGAATGATCATATCAAGGCTGACCTTTTCTTCACTGAAAGCGTTGGCCAGCTCGGCAAACACCCCGGCCCGATCTTCGGCCAGGAAGCGCAAGTAAAAACGGGCGCTCAGCTGTTCAATGGGAATGAAGGCGGTTTCTTGCAGTGATCTTTCAATCACTCCGTCAGTCAAGTTAAAACGCAAACAGCGGGATGCCTCGACAACATCGGCCAGGACCGCGGTTGCGGTGGGTTTTGCACCGGCACCCCGGCCGTAAAACATCAACTCACCGACATCTTCCCCCTCGACAAAAACAGCGTTAAATTCGCTCAATACCGAGGCCAGGGGGTGATCTACCGGGACAAGTGCAGGGTGGACCCTCAAGGCAAGCCCCTCAGGCAACATTTCACCGATGGCCAACAGTTTAATTGTATAGCCGATTTCGCGGGCATAAGCAATGTCTTCATAGGTAACTTCTTTAATGCCCTGGATATATACGCGGTCCTTGTCCGCTTTCTTGCCAAAGGCAAGGTTGGCCATGATAACCAGCTTGTAAACCGCATCAAAACCTTCAATATCATTAGTCGGGTCCGGTTCGGCAAAGCCCAGCCTCTGAGCTTCAGACAGTGCATCGCTCAGGCTTAATTTATCCTGCTCCATGCGGGTAAAAATATAATTTGTTGTGCCGTTGACGATACCAACCAGGCGCCGCACCCGATCGGCCACAAGGCTGTATTTCAGGGGCCGAATCAAGGGTATGCCCCCGCCGACGGCGGACTCATAAAACAAGTTCAGGTTTTTATCGCGGGCCAGGGCCAGCAAATCTTCCCCGTGGGAAGCCATTAAATCTTTATTGGCAGTAACCACGTACTTGCCGTTTTCAAGAGCCCTGGTGACAAAACCGCGGGCCGGTTCTACGCCGCCGATCAACTCGATGACAATGTCAATAGACGGATCATCTAAAACCTGTGAAGCCTCCGTGGTTAAGCGGGCCTTTTCCAAACCTGACGCTTCCAGCCTGGAAGTGTCGCGATCCGCCACCCGTTCCAAAACTAGGTTAAAATCAATTTTTTCGTTAATCAAGCCGCCGTTGCGTTTAAAAAGATCAACCACTCCGGATCCGATAGTCCCTGCACCCAGCAAACCGACTTTTACCGTACCTTTCCCCATTGTTTCCCCGGCCCCCCAGTTGTTAATTGTATAGCTCGTTACTCATAGATTTTTTCGTCCAGTTGTTCAGATTCGGGAGCATCAAGCTCGATATCGCGGCCTTTAAAACCTTCTTTGGCCAGCTCCTTGTAGTACTCGTGCTGAATAATCAGGTCCATGATCTCATTGGTCCCGGTCCATATCATGATCAACCTGACATCACGCAGCATTTTTTCAATCGGGTAAACATCCGTATAGCCGATACCGCCCATAACCTGCATGGCATTATTGACTACTTTCCAGGCGTTCTCTGTGGCCACTTTTTTGGCTTCAGAAACAAGCCTTCTAGACCGGCCCGGCGGATCTCCGGCATCTACAGAGCGGGCGGCCAGGTATACTATACCCCGGGCAGTATCAAGCAGGGTAACACCGTCGGCCACTTTGAAACTGACCGCCTGGAAATTTTTAATTTCCGTGCCGAACGCTTTACGCCGGGTACTGTAGCGGGCCGCCACGTCCAGGGCCGCCCGGCCCATGCCCACGGCCCCGCCGGCGCTGGTCATTCTCTCGGGAATCATCATCTGGTAAAAAATTGCCGAGCCGTTGTTTTCTTCCCCCAGCAAATTCTCCGCCGGAACCTTGACATCTTTAAACACCAGACGGCCCGTGCCTCCGCCACGCGTTCCCATCAGGCCGTAAAGATATTCAGCTTTTACCTCGGGACTGCGGTCAACCAAAAAAGCGCTGATCGATTTATGCGGTGGAGCGTCGGGATCGGTCCTGGCATAAACCATGAAATAATCCGCCCCTTCCGATCCGACTACAAAACGTTTCTGGCCGTTTAAAATATAATAATCGCCCTCTTTCCTGGCCGTGCAGGTCGCTCCAAAGAAATCCGAACCCCCCCGCGGTTCGGTTAAGGCTTCAGCCGCAGTGAGGCGGCCCTCTATTGTCGGGCGCAGGTATTTTTCTTTGAGCAGATCGGAACCAAATTTATTAATCGCTTCACCGACTATACTGACCAGGGAGTAGAGGCAGCCCAGGGATGTGCCCAAAACACCGACTTCTTCCAGGGCAATAATTTCTGAAGTCCAGGGCAGGCCCCTGCCGCCGTACTCTTGTGGAAACCGCAGTCCTAAAAGTCCCCTGGCGGCGGCCTTCTCCAAAAATTCCCGCGGATAGCGGACTTTATCTTCGTCCATATCCCGCAGCAGCTGTTTGTCAATATCTTCACTGACAAAGGCGCGGACTTTATCTCGCAGTTTTTTTTCTTCAACTGTCATCAGGCAATCAAGCAATTTTTATTCCCTCCATATATACAGGTTGTTTGGCCAAACACTAACCCTTAGTGCCCTGTCAATTAGTTTGTTCTGTTTTTATACACAGCTGTTGCAAGCCGGCGCTCACGGATCGCTCGCATGGATTTGTCACGGCTCGCTTTATGTTCGCTTCCGGCTTACATCATCTCCTATAAATAGAGATTTGTTATAAAAATCACCAAATTACGCTCTTAATACGTTGACAGGGCACCAGCAGGCTTTTCTTAGAAATTTGATGTGCGGTCCGTTCACAGCACCGGCCCGCCTGTAACCGGTCTGACCATGGTCAGGTAAGGACTGCCGGGCAGTTGATGGCCGGCATGTTCCAGACACTGAAAAGCTTGTTTGTAGCGGACCATAACGTCGCGCACCATGTGACCGCGGCCCGGTGGGACCAGGTCGCCGGCAAGGCCGTGGATATATGCCCCGGCACCGGCGGCATCTTCAGGTTCCAGTCCCTGGGCAATTAAAGAAGCAATAAGGCCGGTGAGCAGATCGCCGGAACCGGCCGATGCCAGGGACGGACCGCCGGTAGGATTTATCGCGGCCCTTCCCCCGGGAGAAGCAATCACGGTATTTGCTCCTTTTAAAAGCACGATACAGTTCCAGGCGCGGGCATATTTTCCGGCTATCTCAAGGCGGTTTTTCTGCACCTCTCCGGATGACAGGCCGGTAAGGCGCCCCATTTCGCCCGGGTGGGGAGTGATCACCGTCTGGGATGGGGCACTTTTAAGAATTTCTCCACTGCCGCCCAAGGCTTCAAGTGCCCCGGCATCCAGGACCAGCGGAACAGGGCTGAGGTTGAGCAGTTTACGGACCAGCTCCAGTGTCGCCTTTCCGGGATCCAGCCCGGGTCCGACCGCCAGAACATCGCAGGAAGCGGCCCTGGCTATAATATCTTCCGCTGCATCGGGATCGACAATACCCGGGGTTTTTTCGGGCAGGGCAACCGTAATAACTTCCACTGTTTTGGCTTCCAATGCCGGACAAATACTTTTCGGTGCCGCCAGGTAAACCAGCCCCGCACCGCTTTTTAAGGCCGACTCGGCCGCCATAACCGCGGCACCGGTCATACCCGGTGATCCGGAAACAATCATTACCCGCCCCATAGTGCCCTTGTGGGCATCACCAGGCGGGACCGGTAAAACTTCTCTTACCCGGGGCGACGTAAGTATTTCGAGCGGCTCCTGATCCACCAAAAACGCAGGCACGTTAATATCGCCCACCGCCACTTCCCCGGCAAAGCCCGCACCCGGGTAAAGCAACAGGCCCCGCTTGGGAAAAGCAAAAGTTACCGTCCAGTCCGCCTTGACTGCACACCCCATTACCGCACCGGTATCGGCATTTATACCCGAAGGGATATCCACAGCAAGCACCGGTGCACTGCATTCATTTATGCAGTCGATTACCCGGGCCGGTCCGCCTTCAACCTCCCGATCCAACCCGGTTCCCAGAAGGGCGTCAACTATTAGGCCGGAAAAATTAAGCTCCTGCCTGAAATGTTCAAAAGACTCCTGATCTAAAAGGTGCTTAACGGGAAAAGATATCCGGTTAAGGAAGTGTTCGTTGATCCCTGCGTCTCCCCGGTATGCACCCGGTTTGACCGTGGTCCACAGGGAAACTTCAAAACCTGCCCTGTTCAGCAGCCGGGCAATAACCAGGCCGTCTCCGCCGTTATTGCCGGGCCCGGCGGCAACAACAACCCGGCCCGGCTCCGGCAGATGCAAATTAATGAAATCCAAGACCCGCAGGCCGGCCGTTTCCATTAAAACAGCACCCGGCAAACCCAACTCTTCGATTGTCCTGCGGTCTGCTTCTCTCATCGCCGCGCTGTCAAGCACTTTCATTGCCATGCGCCACCTTCCCCTGGAAACCGCCTGATATATGTATTTCGCTAAACGTAGAATTTACTCCTTCCTGCAGAACAAATCAAAAATGCTCTTTGCCGGAGGGCTTGCTTTTTACCGGTTCCAGTGGTAAGATTTTTAGTGTTCATCGGATCGAAGGAGGGATAAAGCATTGGCCAACATTAAATCGGCTGCAAAAAGAGCCAGGCAAAACATAAAGCGCCGGGAAGAAAACAAGCGGACTAAAAGCCTTTTAAAAACTGCGGTCCGCCGCTTCGAGGAGTCCCTGGAAGACGGTGATTCCGAAGAAGTCAGGCTTAACCTGGACGCAGCGGTACGCCAGATTGACAAAGCAGTATCAAAAGGCGTCGTGCATAGAAATAATGCAGCCCGGAAAAAATCACGTCTTCACCGTCTCTACAACCAAAAAGAGGTCGGCTAGTACCCTGTCAGCTGAATGAGCGTGATTTGGCAATTATTACATCAACTCTTTATCTGTTGGAAATTTTGCAATCCGGAAGCGAACATATAGCGAATCACTGGGAATTGCCGGCAGTTGAAAGGTAAGAGGTTGGAAGTGAGACCTGTTTGCTGCATTAGGTGAGTTGTTTGAATTAATTTTGTCTGTCCTTAACAAGCCTATTTCACCCCCACCCCGACCCTCCCCCATCAAGGGGGAGGGAGGATTTTTTATGCCCCCCCCCGACCCTCCCCCATCAAGGGCTGGTCTTTACCCACACATAAACTCCGGGGGTGTCAGGGGTATCATCAAGTGGGAGGGAGTATTTTTTATCCTCCGGGGCGGGGCCGGGTGAAACAGTCCGCTTTAAGCTTTCAGGTTTCCAGGAGGGGAATATCGTTTTGCAAAAGGATTTCCGCCAGCCAGGCCCCGGTTTGCCCCACAACACCGGCACACACCCTGCTGTGCCCCCCGGCTTCTTCATAAAGCTGGTATTCATCACCATCCAGGAAATGAAAAGCCCTGCCAAAATGGTATGTCTGGACCTCCCTGCAGGTATCGCCACTATAGGTCTGATGAAAAAGTTTCCATAGATCACGGACCAGCGGCCCGGGGCGGCGCAGTTTTGCTATGTTAGAAAACTCTTCCCGTGGACGTCCAAAGAAATAACCCAGAACAATGATTCCCCCGGTCAAAGCTCCGCAGGGTCCGGCAGTGGTGGAAGCAAACCCTCCGGAAAAAGAAGTGGCCGCCTTGACCAGGTCGTCATTAACCGGGAAAAAATCCTGTAAAGCGGCGACAACACACTGGGCACAGCCGTAATAGCGTTGTTCCAGTTCAAAACCGCGCTTATAAACTTCCTTAAGCAGTTTTTCCTGATTCAATTCCGGCTTTCCTTTCACAAAAACCGCTCCTTTCAGGTTGCTGATCTTATACAAATCCTACCCGGCGGCAGTCTTCTGGACATAATCAATGCGGCCCAGCATAAGCTTTAAGGCATCGGCAGGTTCCAGCCGTCCGGTTTTTATCTTCAAATCTGCTTCCTGCAGAACAATTAAAACTTCTTCCAGGAGTCGCCGGTTGTATAAAGAAGCCTGCTCCCTAAGCTTGCGGGCCACAAAAGGATGCACTTCCAGGGCGCCTGCAAATTCTGCAGGGGGGATGCCTTCTTCAAGCAAAGAATGG
>PUNU01000150.1 GCA_003551865.1 Syntrophomonadaceae bacterium | reverse complement strand
TAAGAGAAGATACCCCGCCGCGTAAAACTGCTCCGGCCGGCGGCAAGTACGGCCAGCCCATTTTAATCATTTCTTCCTTGGTTATTTGAAAAATCTCCTGGACCCTCGGCTCGATAAACGCCGTGAGCTCTCTTTCCGATACAAGCCGGAGCTCATTGCTGCCTACCGTTTTGATTTCAATTTTTGGTTCGCTCTCCGCCATCGAAGGCATAGCCGAACCATACTCTTTCTTCAGGTCTTCCGCTGCATAATAATTGATTCTCAAGCCGGCAGCGAGGTCTGTGGTGATATGGTCTCCTCCTACCGGCACCACCGCCATTTTCTGCAGTTTACCATGCTGGAAAAGCGCGATCTCGGTCGTTCCGGCACCGATATCAACCAGGAAAACGCCAAGTTCCTTTTCATCGGCTGAAAGGGCTACTTCCGAGTTGGCCATAGCCTGTAAAACCAACCCCCTGATGCTGATTCCGGCCCGGTTGACACAGCGCAGCAGATTGTGCAGGGAGGTAATCAGGCTGGTTACAACCAGGGCATCGACTTCAAGCCTTACTCCGAGCATACCGACCGGGTCTTTAATTCCGTCAAAACCGTCGACTATGAATTCCCGGGGGATAATATCGACTATTTCACGATCCATGGGCAGGGCGACAACCCTTGCCGCCTGCATAACCCTGTCCAGATCATCTTCCCGGATTTCTCGATCCTCGGAGGTTACAGCTACCACACCGCGGTTGTTAATCAACTCCACATTTAAACCTTTCAGCCCTACATAAGCGGACTCGACTCTTAATCCGGCCATCCTCTCTGCTTCTTCCACTGCACTGACAATCGATTCAACCGTTCTTTCCAGGTCAACAATCACACCTTTACGTACACCATCGGAAGGGCTTAGGCCTAAGCCGATAATGTTCACAGTGCCGTCGGGACGAGGTTCGCCAAGCCCAACTCTAACTTCAGCTGTGCCAACATCGATTCCGACAATATAATTTTTCTTCACTGCTTTCCTACCCCCTTACCCTTCCCAGCATGGTGTATTTGCTACTACAACATTCAACACTTTTTGACAATTACCTTTTTTCGAATTTAGCGTTTCACCTCCTCGGGGTCTTTGCTTACAGCGCTGCCGGATACAATCAGGCGCCTGCCGCACCGAACATCCAGCCTTGCCGCAGAGCTGATGGAGATATAAGGCAAACTCTCCTGCACCAGCAGCAGTTTATGTTCAATCTCTGTCTCGTCTCCGAGCCATATTTCCAGGTCCTCGGACGTATGCAGGACCAGGTTGTAGGCGGACGACAGGTCGATTCTTTCCAATGTCAACCACACCCCGCCGGGCCAGGCTGCAAAAAAACTCTGTAGAGCTTCCCTGCGAGCCTTGCAGGACAGGGGCTCACCGGGAACCACCAGGCTGCCGTCAATGCCGGAAATTAACGGGTAACCTTCTTCCGGTTCTTCAATGTAAGCATAGCCAACGGCACTGCGATCAATTACCCAGAAACCGTCGGCGGTCATAACATAACCGGCGGGAGTTCTTTTTTCCACTTTGATCACTACTTTATCCGGCAGACTGCGGTCTATCTCGACCTCCTTCACGGCCGGAAGCTCTTTTTTAATTCGCTCTGCAGCTTTTTGCTCACGCAATAAGAATATACTCATTCCTTCCCTGATTTGTCCGGCCGCGGTTATTTCTTTGCCAGACAGATCACCGTGCCCCTCTACCCGGATCTGATCGACCCGGAAGTAGGTTTCTCCCTGCTTGAGAAGCAGCAGCAGGACGACCAGCAGAACCAACCTGAAAGCAAGCCGCATGGCCTTCTTCCAACCGGGCTTTTTGTTTTGATTGTGTACCAGCTTTAGATGATCGGTTTTGCCCTTCATCATCTAGTTCTCCTCGCCGATAATTTTTACTTCGGGTTGAAGCTCAACTCCAAACTTGTCTTTAACCAGCCCGCGGACTTCTTCGATCAAAGCCAGGATGTCGGAAGCTTTAGCCCGGCCAGTGTTGACAATAAAATTGGCATGCCGCTGCGATACTTCCGCCCCGCCAACGCGCATTCCCTTGCCGCCGGCCTCATCTATTAACCGCCCGGCCGGGCGTCCGGGCAGGTTGCGGAAAACACTGCCTGCACTGGGCAGTTTGGGATGACGCAGGCTCCGTTCGGCCAAAAACCGCTCTATTAGCCGATTGGATTCTTCAGGATCCCCGCTCGTCAGCTCGAGTTCGACTTCCGCAATTATTCCTTCGCGAGGCAAATTACTGGTCCGGTAGCCGAAAGAAAGCTCATCACGCTCCAGGGTTTTAATTTCACCACGGCTTGAAACCAGCTTAACCGACCGGATTTTTTCGCCAATATAACCGCCAAAAGCCCCGGCATTCATGACCACGGCCCCGCCCAGGGATCCGGGAATGCCAACGGCAAACTCGAGGCCTGCCAGGCCCTGTTCAGAGGCGGTTCGAGCCAGGTAAGATACCGGGGTGCCGGCCCCAGCAATTAGGCGGTTGCCTGAAGTTTGAACAAAGCTGAACGGTTCGCCCATTTTGACCACCAGACCCCTGATCCCCCCGTCCAGGACAAGCAGGTTGGTCCCGCTGCCGATAACGTAAAGGGGTTGTTCGTACTTGTTGCTGAATTTGACTATCTCAGCCAGTTCCTTCAGGTCAACCGGGCAGAGATAATAATCAGCCGGTCCGCCGACCTGCCAGGAGGTGTGGCAGGCCATCGGTTCATTTTTTTTGACGCTTTTTTTAAGTTTTGGTGCCAATTCCTTTTCCACTTTCATAAAGCAACCTCCTGAAGGCATTTATACACCCTTTCGGCGGCATCGGTGACCCCCATTTTTTTACTGCGTCCGCTCATTTCGACAAGCAGATCAGGATCTTTGATTAGCCTGTCTATTTCTTCCTGCAGGCGAAGGCAATTAAAATCTTTTTCCTCAACCAGCACCGCCGCCCCGGCATCGGAAAGCAGACGGGCATTGTAATACTGGTGGTTGTCAACCACGTTCGGAGAAGGCACCAGCACCGCGGGCACCCCAAGGGCGGTTATTTCCGCCAGGGTGGTGGCTCCGCTGCGGGTAACTGCCAGATCGGCTGCAGCCAGCGCTTCGGGCATCCGTTCCAGGTAGGAGAACAGTTTAACCCGCCCGGGCAGTTTGCCCAGCTCTTTGTTCACCTCAGCGTGGTATATTTCCCCGGTAACATAAATCAGTCCGACCTCCTCCGGCAAAAGATTCGCTTTTAGATAGGCGGCCACAACCCGGTTCAAAACATGCGCTCCCCGGCTGCCCCCGTAAATCAGGATATTTTTTCTCTCCGGGTCAAGGCCGAAAAGATTGCAGCCGTCTTCACGGCTTAACCCGGAAACCTCGGAAGCCCGCGGGTTGCCGGTAAAAATCACACGGCTGAATCGGGGCAATCTTGTTTCCGTATCTTTAAAGGAGATGCACACTTTTTTTACAAAAGGAGCCAGACGGCGGTTGGTCAGGCCGGGTAAAGCGTTTTGTTCATGGATAACCGTCGGCACTCTTTTAAACAGGGCCGAAAGGATCAGTGGAGCGGCGACATAACCGCCGGTGCCTAAAACCACGTTGGGGTGAAAATCGCTGATTATTTTACCGGCCTGTCGGATCCCGCCAAGCAGGTCTCTGCCAACCGCTCCCAGCTGTTTAAAACTGCGCTGAAAACCACGGACCGGTATGGTGGCCAGGGGAAATCCGGCGGCGGGTACTATTTTATTTTCCAGGCCTTTTTCAGTACCGACAAAAAGAACCTCGCTGCCGCTGTTCCTGGCTACCGCATGGCGGGCCAGTGCGAGCGCCGGGTAAATATGGCCTCCTGTGCCTCCTCCACCGATTAAAATTTTCATCTCTCAGCTTCTCCTTACAGCCCGGCCGGTTTCCCGGGCATGTTTCGATATGTTGAGCAATATTCCGATGCCAATCAAGGTAAAGAATACCGAACTGCCGCCGTAGCTAATCAGAGGCAGGGTGATCCCGGTAACCGGCAGTGAGCCCGTTACCACCCCTACATTAATCAGAACCTGCAGGCCTATAGTAAAAGTAATTCCGGCAGCCAGCAGGCTGGCAAACAGGTCGGGCCCCTTGAGAGCAATCTGAAAACCCCTCCATACCAGGATCAGGTAAAGTAACAGCACGGCAACCGCCCCGACAAAACCCAGTTCCTCACCAATGACAGCGAAAATAAAGTCGTTCTGCGGCTCGGGGAGGTAAAAAAGTTTTTGCTTGCTACGTCCCAGCCCTGTGCCGAAAATATGTCCGGGGCCCAGGGCATAGAGTGACTGGATGACCTGGTAACCCGCCCCGGTTGGTTCGGCCCAGGGATCGAAAAACGTAAAGATTCTCTGGATACGATAGTCTTCCTTTACCGTAAAGTAAGCCAGGGGCGGCAAACAAAGCAGAGATAACCCCGCCATCTGGGAAAAAGGCATACCGGCGAAAAATATGACCAGGGCGCAGCCGAGCAGGACCACCAGGGCCGTGCCCATATCGGGCTGACCCTGGATCATGAAAAAGGCTGCACCGGCCAAAATCAGCGGTATAAAACTGGCCGTCCAGAAATTGTAAATGTTTAGCCGGCGACTGCTCATGTAGGCGGCAGTAAATATTATGAAGGCCAGTTTGCTGAATTCAGCGGGCTGGATTACAACCGGACCAAAAGCAAGCCACCGCCTGGCCTCGGTGCCCATGTCTGAACCGAAACCGCTGAAAACCAAGCCAAGCAGGGCAAAGTTCAATAACATAATGACCAGGGAAAAACGCTTCAAGGCCAGGTAATGAAGCCGGGAGAAAAACCACATACCCGCCAGGCCGATGGCCGCCCACATGGCCTGCCGTTTCAGGAAGAAAT
Organism: Syntrophomonadaceae bacterium; assembly: GCA_003551865.1. The sequence continues at coordinate 3,476 of PUNU01000150.1, read as the reverse complement.
AGGGATCTCCCCTGCTTTCTTCAGCGAAAACAAAGCTGGCGCTGAAAACCATGATCAGCCCGATGGCCAGCAAAAGCATGGTGACCAGGACAAGAACGCGGTCACAGTTTTGTCCGGTGTAGTTAGCGCTCTTCATTCTTACTCCCCCTATCCTGCTCAGGAGCTTTAAGATTTCTAACCCGCTCCTTGAACAGGTTGCCCCGGGCTTCATAATCACTAAACATATCCCAGCTTGCGCAGGCCGGGGAAAGCAAAACCACGTCGCCTTTTTCGGCTTTCTCATAAGCGGCTTTGACCGCTTCTTCCAGGGTCTCAACTTTTTGGTAGGCTGTAAAACCGGCTTCTTCAACAGCCCGGGCAATCCGATCTTTCGTCTCGCCAAGCAAAACCAGGAATTTTAATTCCTCTTTGATCACGGAAGCCAGTTCGCCAAAATCGCCGCCCTTGTCCTTGCCCCCGGCAATAAGGATTTTCCGGCGGTCGGGGAAAGATTGCAGTGCTTTAATTGTTGCCCCGGGGTTGGTGCCCTTGGAATCATTGATATAGTCGACACCGCCGAGAACGGCTACCGGTTCCAGACGGTGTTCGATTGCGCGGAATTTGCGCAGGGCACTGCCGATAGACTGAGGATCGGCCCCGGCAGCCCAGGCCGCAGCTGCAGCAGCCAGGGAATTTTCCAGGTTATGCTCACCCGGCAGGGCTATTTCGTTCCGGGGACAGATCATTTGCGGTTCGGCTTTCGGCCGGTAAATGGTTATCAAACCTTCTTCCAGGCCCACTCCCAGTGAAACCGGCTTACGGTCAAACCAGATAAGCTGTCCCCTGCACCTGCTTTCCAGGGAAGCCACTTTTGGATCTCCGGCATTGAGCACGGCGTAATCTCCTTTGCCCTGGTTTTCCAGGATCCGCGCTTTCGCCTGAAAATATTTATCAACACTGTCATGGTAATCCAGGTGATCCGCGGCAAAATTAATGAACACCGCTACAGCCGGGCGAAAATGTTCGATATCTTCCAGCTGGAAACTGCTTAACTCGGCTACTACAATCCCCTGGGCATTGATCCGTCCGGCCACTCCAGCCAGAGGGTTGCCGATATTGCCCGCCGAAACGACCGGGTCAAATCGGGCTTCTTCAAGAATTGCCGCAATCAGGGCGGTGGTTGTCGTCTTTCCGTTGGTCCCGGTCACGCCTACAAGGGGAGCTTTTATAAAGGGGTAGGCCAGTTCAATTTCGGAATAAACCGGTATCCCCAGGTCTACAGCGCGTTTAAACAGCTCCAGGGACGGCGGCACCCCTGGGCTTTTTATGATCATTGACAGCGATTCCTTGACCAGTTCGGGAGGGTTGCCGCCGGTTACCGCGGAGGCTGACGGAAAGCGCTTAAGCGCAGCCAGCTCATCGCGCAACTGTTCGGATTGCTTTCGATCGGTAACCGTTATTTTGGTCGCACCGGCTTCGCTCAGCACCTTGACAGCAGCCATACCGCTGCGGGCCAGGCCCACCACCAGCACTTCACTGTCCTTGATTAAATCAATCACAGCGGAACCTCCATGTAATAACCAGTGCCCTGTCAAATCAGTCTGTTCTGTTTTAAATTCAAAACTGTTGCAAGCCGGCGCTCACGGATCGCTCGCCTGGAATTTTTACGGCTCGCTTTATGTTCGCTTCCGGCTTGCAACACCTCCTTTAAATAGATAATTGGTAACTACTCAGGCCTAACCCGCTATGCCATAGGGGACGGTTCCATCGTTTTCCCTTCGGCCTTCGCTACGCTCAGGAACGCTCGAACCGTCCCCATGGCACCGCTTTTCACTCAACAAGGACAACAGGCTGAGTAGTTACGATAATTGTTGTAATAAATTACAAATCACGCTCTTAATACGTTGACAGGGCACTGGCGTTGTAAACCATTACTCCGATTGCGGCGAAAAGCAGGGCCGCGCTCCAGAGGGTGGTCACCACCCGCCATTCCGACCAGCCTTTCAGCTCCAGATGGTGGTGCAGCGGGCTCATCAGCAAAACCCGCCGGCCGGTCAGCTGAAAACTGATTACCTGGATAATCACCGAAAGCGCTTCCAGAACAAAAACTCCGCCGATGATAATTAAAAATAATTCTGTTTTTGTCAGTATCGCCACGGCGGCAAAAGCGCCGCCCAAAGCAAGGGAGCCTACATCGCCCATAAACAGCTTTGCCGGGTGGCGGTTATAAACCAGAAAACCGAGACAGGCCCCGGCAACAGCGGCACAAAAAAGGGTAATTTCCGGCAACCCGCTGCGGTAGGCAATATAAGCAAATGCTCCCATGGCAATTACCGTCGTGCCCGCAGCCAGTCCGTCAATGCCGTCGGTAAGGTTGACGCTGTTGCTGGCTGCAGTAATGATCAAAAAGGCAAACAGCGGGTAAAACCAACCGAGATCGACGCCTACAGAAATTAGAGGCACGGAAACTTCTGTGGAGTAAAGCCCAAAAGTGTTAAGCATCAAAACAAAGAGCAGGGCAATGGCAAATTCACCGGCCAGCTTGGAGCGGGCTTTTATCCCCAAAGAACGGCTGCGGGTCAATTTGAAATAGTCATCAAGAAAGCCGAGCAGGCCGCAGCCCAAAGCAACCAGCAAAGCCGCATAAAGTAAAGGTGAAGCTCCAGCCAGAATTATGCTGATCAGGAAAAAAGTTAAAATAATGACAATTCCGCCCATGGTCGGGGTACCGGCCTTGACTGAATGAGTGGCCGGACCGTCATCCCGGATATATTGGCCATGCTGCAGAAGCTGCATCTTTTTAATAAAGTAAGGACAGGCCACGGCCACAATTAGAAAGGAGGCCGTTACAGCGATCATCAAAACGGTTGTAATCGTCATTATTAGCCCGCTCCTTTCCCGCCGAGTAATGCCTCAACCACTTTTTCCATGCGCATCCCCCGTGAACCTTTGACCAGCACATACCAGCCTTTCTGCAGGGGCAGCTTTTTCAAGACTTCCACCGCTTCGTCATGATTATTGCAGGTATAAACCTTCAGCCCCGCCCCTGCGGCCTCTCCGGCTGTGATCCGGGCCAGTTCACCGACAGTAACAAGGCAGTTGATCCCGCATTCGGCTGCAAAACGGCCCACGGAACGATGTGCTTCTTCCGCGGTTTCACCAAGCTCGAGCATATCGGCAAGAACCGCAACAGTGTTGGCCCCGCCCAGTTCAACAAGCACCTTTAAGGCCGACTGCACCGAACTGGGATTGGCATTGTAAGTATCGTCAATAATATTTACTTCGTCTTGCGTATGTAGAACCTGGAGCCTGCCCGCCGTAACCTGACTTTGCTTAAGACCTTTTTGCATTTCGGACAGGCTCATCTCCAGGATATAGCCGACGGTAAGAGCCGCCAGGGCATTACTGGCCGACTCCCGTCCCGGTAGGGGCGCTTCAAACCACCCCTCGGATTTATTTGGAAAACGCACCCGGAAAAAGGTCTTTTCTCCCCGTTG
>PUNU01000270.1 GCA_003551865.1 Syntrophomonadaceae bacterium | reverse complement strand
GATACGCCCATTTTTCCGTGTTCCACTTGTCGCCGCATCGAGAGTTTCCGAACAGCCGGCAGCGTCAAAGCTCACCTCAGCGCCAAGACCGTCAGTCAACTCCCGAACAACATCATAGGGGTTTTCGCAACCGGGATCCAGGGCATAGGTAGCTCCAACTTCCAACGCCTTTTGACGGCGGTTTTCCAGGGGATCGCTTACAATTATGGTCGACGCCTGCTTGCACTTGGCCGCCATGACTAAAGCCAAACCGATGGGGCCCGAACCCACAATAAAGACACTGCCGCCTTCTGACAAGCCTGAGCGTTTGATTGCCCGCCATGCCACTGACATCGGTTCAACAGTTGCTCCTTCTTCAAGGCTCACGTTATCGGCCAGCTTGTATACAGCCCTGTAATGCAGGGGGACATAATCGGCAAAGGCACCGTTTATATGCATGGCGTGCGCTTTGGGATCCAGGCACATATTCCAGTAATCTTGAAGACAGTAATGACATTTCCAGCATGGATAATAGGGTAAACCTGTCACTCTTTCCCCCGGAGAGACCCCGGTAACTTCTTCCCCCACCTCTTCAACTATTCCGGAAAATTCGTGTCCCAAAACGATTGGAGATTTAAAAATGGTAAGGGGCCCGTAAAGATACTCGTATACATCTGTATGGCAGATCCCGGCATATTTTACCCGCACCTTAACATCCTCGGGACCGACAACCGGTTCCTCTAAATTTTCCAACTTCATATTTCTCTGGTCGTGCCATACCGCGGACCACATTTTAAAACACCTCTTTTAATTTACTTGTCAAACAACCGTACGCCCTGAAAGCCCACGAAAGCTTCACGAGGAAAACATTTTGCTCAAGCTGTTGACACGCGCCAGTACCGTTTCCATTTCTCCGATAATGAGTTTAAAGATTTCTTCCACAGAAAGAACCCGATCAACCAGGCCGGCAGCCTGACCACACATCGCAGTACCCCTTTCCACATTCCCCTCGATTAGTGCTTCATAGGTCAGGCCGGCGCCAATTTTATTTAGCAATTCCTCACCACGCACCCCCTGTTCTTCCCAGGCCAAAATTTCTTCCGACAGCCTGTTTTTTAGCATACGCACCGGATCAATATCGCGGGCCGTTACTACGGTGTCGTTATCTGAAGCTCGGACAACGGCTTCTTTATAAGTGCTGTGAGCAATACATTCCTTTGAAACGGCAAAGCGGGTACCGAGCTGAACTCCTTCCGCACCAAGGGCGAATGCAGCCGCTACTCCATTTGCATCGGCTATCCCGCCCGCAGCAACTACAGGCACTGAAACAGCACGGCAAACCTGGGGAACCAGGGTCATAGTAGTAATATCATCTCTACCATTATGCCCGCCGGCCTCCCACCCTTCGGCGATAACAATGTCGACGCCCGCACTTTCGCACTTGGCCGCCTGGTAAACCGATGAGACCACATGCAAAAGCAAAACTTTATTTTCTTTTACATACCGGGCAATCATACCCGGGTTTCCGGCGGAAGTGACAACTATCCCTACCTGCTCTTCAATTGCCACTTCCAACAAATCCCATGGTGGAATAACCAGGGGAATGTTGACTGCAAATGCATTGCCCGTAAGCGCTTTAGTTTTCTTTATCTCTTGGCGAAGCGCTTCCGGATCGAGACCGCAGGAAATTTGGCCCAGGCCCCCGGCATTTGACACTGCCGAGGCCAGATCGGCGGTGGCAATATGGATCATGCCTCCCTGGATAACCGGATAACGTATCCCCAATAATTTGCACACGCGGTTATTCATGGCTCTTCAATTCCTCCTAAAAACCGGCTTTAATAAACTTGAAGACCGGTAACATAGATGTAGACCGCTAAGATCATGCCGGCAGCCATACCGGCAAACATTATACCGGGGCCCATGACCTTGATTTTTTTTAGCATTATTAAATATATCCCTCGTCTACCGGCACATTTCTACCGGTTAATACTTTACATGTTGACTTATCTTTAACACTTTGATTACATTAAGTCAATATTTAAACTTATTTAAAGTATTCATCTAGCGAATTTATTGCAAATTGTGATATACAGCAACCTGTGAATAGTGTATAATCTTTATAAAATTAACATAAAATTAGCATAAAAAGTGAGGGAGTGCCATGGAACCTGAAGTTGAAGTAATGAAAATAAGTATGCTTGCAAAATTATCGGGTTTAAGTTCCCAGTTAATCCATTATTATTTGCGCAAAGGTTACCTTCACCCCCCGATCTACAAAAAATCAAATCAGGCCTTATACGACAAAACTCATCTGGAAAGACTGGAGTATTTAAAAAAATATCAAAAGAGAGGAATACCATTATATTATGCTGTTCAACTGCTGGAAAAAGAGAGCAGAGCCAAAGCGGTTTCCGATCAGCAGGTCTCTCATTGCGCCTCTGATTCCAACACCAGAAAACAAATTATCGATGCCGCTTTGCAGTTATTTCTTTACAAGGGATATCGAAATACCAGCATTCTCGATATCGTTAAAGAGGTTAATCTCACAAAACCCGCATTTTATTACTACTTTAAAAATAAAAAGGAGCTGTATTTCGCTTGCCTGGACAATCTTTTTTTAATTTTACAATCAAAAGAATTGGAAGGCATTAAGAAGGAAACGAACCCCTTGAAAAGACTGGAAAAAAGAGGCAGGGCTGCCACTGAGCAGGCTTTTTACCCGAAGCTGCACACCGCCCTGCAGTTAATCAAGGAATCCTTGTGGTACGAAGATGAAGAACAGAAGCAGAAGGCTGCAGAAATGCTGAGAAAAGCCTGGGTCCAACCGATAGCCAAAGATCTGGAAAGGGGAGTGAAGTCCGGAATGTTCCGACCGTTGAACAGTGAAATTGTCAGCGTGCTCCTGCTTTCACTGATCGATGCTTTCGCTTACAGTAATATTTTTGAAGGAGCACACAGCAGTAGAAAAATAATGGAAGAAGCCTACCACCTAATTCTGGAAGGCATAATGGCCCGATCATAAGCACTTTATTGCCGACGCAGCACAGTATTTCCAGTGAATTCAGATTTCCTGGCCGGGAGACAACAAAAACTTTAGAGATAAGTTATTTTTTCCTTAAAAGGGATACCCCGTTTACACAGTGCTTCAATAAAAACCGGCCCCGGAACTGCCGTTTCAACCGGCTTTACACCACGCGGTGTCACCCCCCGGGCATTGAATATGGCCATAATTGAAGCATGCCAGCCTGTTGTTCTCTCCATAGCCGTAAAACCGGTAGTACTGTCAAAGTAGTCGATTACTTCCACAAAAGCTTCGGCCCGGCGTCCGTCTCTCTGTCCGTAACCTTTTATCCGGACAATGACCAGATCTTTATCTCCCGGCCCGGGAGCAAGTTTCGGCTCCAAAACGGCATGCAGAAGCCTCCGTGGCGATACTTTTATGCCCTCCCCGATGTTCACCGGTTCTTCTTCCAGTAAACCGCAGTCCATCAGGGTTTTCCACTGGCTGAAATGACCGCGGTAGCGAAGGGTTTTATTTTGATATGTTTTGAGGCGCCCTTCATAGGTCCATGGAGCAGTCGAAGTGCCTCCACCGGCCACAAAAGCTTCAAGGGTGCCGATCGGCTCGGGAAACTCTACCAATTCGTATTCATCTTCTGTAAAGGTTGGCAGTTCGGTTATCCTGCCGTCTCGTAAGAAACAGGCAGTTCCGTAATACTCATTGGTCAGGCCAACAATATTGAAGGTAAGAAAGTAATTAAAGGGGGGACGGGGATTTTGCGGTATGCCCCCGTCCCACATGTATATCTCCTCCGGGTCATCCAACAGGCTGAGCGCATAAGCAGCCAGTGAATTGCCCAGCCCTGGAACCTGCCCGCAGTCTGGAACAATGCTGATCCCGGCGGAGGCGGCTTCTCCGTCAAGTTTCAACTGTTCCAGGACAAGCTCGGTATTCCCGCCCAGATCACACATCGAGGCCCGCGCTTTTATGGCACAGCGAGATATCCGGGGATTCAGCCAGTAGGGAACCGCGCTTAAAAATGAATCGACCCCTATTAACCGCTCGGTTAGATCGGTCTCATCGGTTACATCAACCCGTTCGGCACAGGCAATTTCCTTCCCGATTAGCCGGTTGATCCTCGACGCCGCCGACTCTGCCGCCTGAAGGTCTTTGTCCAGCATAGTTATCGATGCAGCATCACCGAATTTGGCCATGTCGTAGGCGGCGGCGGTCCCCTGCCTGCCTGCGCCCAAGACCGCATAGCTGAAGGACAATTTAAACCACCTCTCATTTTTAGGCTTTAAGCTTTAATAGAAGTTTGTATTCTATTTCTCACTGAAATGCGGTGAAACTGTACGACCTGCCCGTAACCGGGCAGGTCGAGTATGGTTCATATTCAGCCGGGCAGAAATTTTTGTATCAATTCCACCCAAATACAGGCTTTCCCGGGGCGCCGGTTATTCTGAAGTTAACATTTTCTTACGCCGCTTTCTACGCCTGATCAGCAGCACGATCAAAACAACCGGAACCAGGAGAATCAAGATCAACCAGGCAATAAAAGGAACAGTCGATACCGGGTTTATCCTTTCGGCGGTAGAAACATAATAATGATCCACCTCCGGCAGGCCCGAATCCCCTATGGGCTGGTTGGCGGCATATTCGATCACTGACTGCCATACCTTTAACTCTTCACCGTTTACGTAAACTATCAGCTCTTCAAAATCGTCTTCCGCCACCGGGTTGCCTTTGCTGTCTTTTATAACAAGGTCCAGTTGAGGCAGCATCTCGCCCACCATGGGCAGGAAGGATAAAATGTATATGTCGGTTACCAGGCAGTAGAGCTCTTCATCTCCCCACTCCAGGGGTGTATAATGCTCGTCGTCAAACCCCTGCCTGCCCTCGCCGATGTAGCGCTCGGCACCGGTTACCGCCCGGGTGGTGGGGATGGGCAAATCCAAAGACGGAACTGTGAAAAGGACGGCGTTCTGAGGATTATAGTCATAGCGGAGTCCTGAAAACTGCAGAAAATAGGTGTCACCCATCAGCTCGGCGAGCAAAACGGCCACTTCCAACACCCGGCGCATTTCTTCCCCGGTTAAATAAATTGCAGCTACCGGGTAGCCGGCCTGTCCGTCCGGCCCCACCCCGAGGCCGATTAGCTCGGCCAGATCATAAAAAGAGACCTTGCCCTGTGAGTGGGGCATGGACCCGGGCACGACACCGCCCCTAATATTTCCATTGGCCTGGATGGCAAAGTCTACTTCAATGCCGGCCTTTTCTTCGGTAACCAGGCGCATGGCATCGGTGACAAAGTTGCCGAAGGGAGACTCCTGCAGGGGCGGATGGTTGGGAATCTCGAAATCGGACAGCATTACCGAATCAAGAACATGCCGGAAACGGCCCCCGGTTTTTTCCGCAATAAGCTCATTTAGCTTTTCCGTATACTCGCCGACTAATTCATCAACCGCAGGATCCAGTGGGTAGGTATGATCCAGGGCCAGTAAAAAGGGTATGTCATCTTCATAATTGCGGATCCGCACCTCTCCCGTCCCCGGGTTGAAGGCAAGATCAAGCCTGCCCAGGTATTCCAAAAGTGACCCGGCCTGGACGATGACTGTACCTTCCTCCACCACCGGTTCTTCCAGGGCGGTATGGCAGTGCCCGCCGACTATGACATCAATCCCGTGCACGTCCAGGGCCAGGTCACGGTCCTCTTCCACCCCGGAATGAGTCAAGGCAATGATCATATCGGCACCGCTCTGTTTAAGCTCCTCGACCATTTCACGCGCCGCTTCGTGCTGTTCGGTAAATTCCACAGGCTCATGAGGAGCGGTAACAGAGACGGCATCTTTTCCAATCAGCCCGAAAAATCCGACCATCAAGCCGTTTTCCAGTTCCAGCATGTGGGTTTTCCTGTAAAGCCCCTCCCGGCCCAGGGGATAATCAGGCGGTGCGGTGGTATTGGAAGCAAGCACCGCCGTTTGTTCATGCGCATCAGGGTATCCGGCTTCTTCCAGGTAACCGACCAGCTTGTCAGGCCCGTAATCGTATTCATGATTGCCAATAACCACGGCATCATAACCGATTTTTTGCTTAATGTTCAACTCAGCGGCATAACCGGCAGCTACAAGCCAGCTGTAAGGTGAACCGCCGATAAAATCACCACCGTTGAGAATTAAAACCGGTTCGCCGGCGGCTTCTTTTTCCAGCCTGATTTCGTTTACCGCCGAGGCCAGGCGGGCATAACCGCCGACGGTTGAGTTTTCTCTTTCCGGGTGAAAATCAACCGCCGGTCCGTGAGGAATCACCGCCCCGTGCTCGTCATTGGTATGCAGTATGGTGAGATAAAATTCTTCATCGGGAGCGGCTGCCGCCGGTTCCGGGCTTGCAGCCGTAAAAATAATCAAACCCACCAGGAGCAAAAAAACCGAACACATAATTACCGGCGTCAGTGCACCGGTAGTAAAAAGCTTAAGCATTTATTTATACACCCCTCTTCCAGTAGTAACATTTGTAAAACCTTTTTCTATTTTACCACAGGTGAAACTTTTTTTAAGAGAATTACTCCGGACAGAACGGCTGCAGAGGTTCAATAAAAACATCCATAATCCCTCCGCAGGCCATTCCTTCTTCGGCGGCCGCCTCAGCCGTCATCTCCAGCTTAAAAAGAACTACCCGGTCATTATCCAGGCAGTTGAGGGCTACCCTTCGTACTTCCGCCTCGGCGCAGCCTCCCCCGATGGTGCCTTTTAGTGATCCGTCGGGGAAGATGATCATCTGTGATCCGGTTTTTCTTGGGGTAGACCCGCGGGTGCGAACAATCGTAGCCAAAACCGCCCGGGTGCTTTTCTCTTCGATCCGGCGAAGTTCCTGCAGAATAGTTTTCTCCACCGCTTCACTGCTGCTTTTACTCCGCCTGACTTTTATAATTTCAGCCAGGATGCTGATCGCTATTTCAGCTTCTGTAACCGCGCCGATCGGCAGGCCGATCGGCGAATAAACCCGTTCCAGCAGTTCCCGGTGATACCCCCTTCCGGCCAGATCTTCCAGCTGGGCCTTTACACGCCTTTTGCTGCCGATCATGCCAATATAGGCCGCCTCCCGGTCCAGTGACTTCTCCAGGCAGAGGCGGTCATACCGGTGACCCCTGGTAACGATAATTAGGTAATCCGATGGAGAAGGAGCCAGTTGATCGAGGGCCTGTTCGAATGGTTTACAGATCAGTTGGCTTGCATAGGGGTGTTTTTGCGGAGATACAAAAGCCGGACGATCATCGATAAGCACCGTTTTATAGTCAAGATGGGCTGCCAGCCTGCAGACGGCACCCCCAACATGCCCTCCGCCCATAATTATTAACCGGGGCGGCGGTGCATAAGCGTGAATAAAAAGCTCAAGCCTTTCACCATCAGCAGACTCAACTTCACCTATAGTGCTTTGCCCGGCAGTGCTCAAACTTGCCGCCAAGTCCTCGATGCGGGCGGTAGTCAATTCATCCAGCCCGCTGTAAATTGTTTCTTTACCGGCCATAATTATTTTTCTACCGACAACCGCCCGGTCCTGGATGCCGCCGATCACGGTAATCAACTTGACCTCCCTGCCGGCAGTCAAAATCTTCTCAACCCGGTTGTAAATTGCCATACCAATACCTCCGGCGAGCCCACAGCACATGCTCCAATAATTTTGCCCTGCTTTGATTATACAGCATACCCCGGTCCTTTATAAAGCCTGCTGCCAATTGTAACCAGTGCCCTGTTAACGTATTAACAGCTTAAATTGGCAATTATTACTACTATTTTTTATTTATGGTAGATGTTGCAAGCCTGAAGCGAATATAAAGCAAGTCTTTGGAATTGCAAGCAGTTGAGCGGGGAAAGGTGGAAGGTTGGCAGTGAGACTTGTTTACCCCCTTAGATGAGCTGTTCGGTTTAATTTTGGTTGTCCTTAAAAAGACTACTTCACCCCCACCCCGACCCTCCCCCCTCAAGGGGGAGGGAGTTTATCGTCCCGGGCCCCGCCCAGCAAGGGGGAGGGAGTTTATCGTCCCGGGCCCCGCCCAGCAAGGGGGAGGGAGTTTATCGCCCCGGGCCCCGCCCAGCAAGGGGGAGGGAGGTTTATCGCCCCGGGCCCCGCCCAGCAAGGGGGAGGGAGGTTTATTGCCCCGGGCCTCCCCCCCCTCAAGGGGGAGGGAGGATTTTTTGCCCCCAACTCCAATCAAGGAGGAGGCTGTTTTATGGCTCCCACCACGACTCTCCTTGCACTGAGCTTTTATTGGGCACCGGCTAATTTGCGTTCGAACTTTTTGCTGTAAGCTTTGGCTGCTGAGTGCCAAGGAGGAAGTTTCTATCGAACGGCCGGCTTTTCT
>PUNU01000126.1 GCA_003551865.1 Syntrophomonadaceae bacterium | reverse complement strand
TTAAAGCCGTGCTTGTCCGCGGCTGTTTGTAAAACTTTCAAACCCTCGTCTACCTGCTCGGGGCCCGTCCCGTCCCCGGGTATTACGGCAATATTGTACATCTGCAGTGCCTCCAATCCTCTGTTTATGCTGCTGCGCCGGCCCGGCCGGGCAGGCTGCTTACCCGGGCCCGTTTCTGGCCGGTTTTTAAGCTTTTCATATCATACCCGATCTCTGGTCTTTTTTAAAGGGCGGCAAAAACAGGGTGTAAAAAATACTGCTGTTATGATAAAGTTAATGAGGGGCAGGTAAAGCCCCTTATTTAACGGGTCCGCGGCTTATACCCGGCTAACAGCAGGACTGACAACATCAGGGAGGCTTGCTTAATGCGCAAACTGCTTTCTCCGGACCAGCATTTAAATGATGTATTTGAAATAGATCCCGATCACCTGCAGTCCCTGGGCATCAAGGGGATCATTACCGACATGGACAATACCCTGGTGCCCTGGAGCGACCGCACTGTTTACCCGCGCCTGTCCAAGTGGTTCGCCGATCTGAAGAAGCGGGGCTTTAAGCTCTTTATCGTCTCCAACAACAGCAAAGACCGCGGCGGCTACCTGGCCCGGGAACTGGAAATTCCGGCGATCTGGTACGCCGTAAAGCCCCGCCGCGGCGCTTTCCGCAAAGCCCTCGAGCACATGGGGCTTTCCCCGCAGGAGGTGGCCGTGGTGGGCGACCAGATCTTTACCGACGTCCTGGGCGGCAACCGGCTCGGGCTCTATACCATCCTTGTTACCCCCATTTCTGAAAAAGAATTTATCTGGACCAAACTGATGCGCCGCTTGGAGCGGCTGATCATCGGTCATATAAATAACAGCTCACCGCGGTAAAAATCGTGTATGAGTTAGAAATATTTAGTTATCTTGACATATTGTTAAAGTAAAGTTAAAATAGTTTAAGCATAAGCTGTAAAACCTGGACGAAAGGGCAAACCCGTCGAAAGGCGGGGACGCAAAGCCTAGGCTCTAAGGCCGGTTATGACCGGCTATGAGCGCCTGGCCGCCGAAGCGGGTAATTTTATGCCTAAAGCAAAATTTACCCTCAATGGCAAAACCTTGACGCCTTAATACAATATAGTGTCAGTTTATCCTTAAGCAGTAATATTCACATTTTTTTGTAAAAAAGACTTGCTAATGCTACAAAATGTGGTAAAATATATAATTAAAAGAACTTAATTGGAATTTCATAAAAGCAAAACTTCCGAAAGGGAGTGAAAGAAAGCCGGTTACTGCAAACCGCAGATGTCGAAAGAGACGCTCTGCAGCTGCAGGATAGTTTACCAAACCAGGCGGTAGGCGCCAGTGTTAAAGGGCAGTTGCCCCCGCTTATCGATTGAGAGGTGTTATAGGTGAACCGGAAAGCTCCAGGCAAGGATCGCGGACTTTTTAATTCTCCCCTTTTTAAAAACAAAGTATTTCTGATCGCCGCCGGTTCGATATTGGTGTTGGCCGTAGCGCTGGGTGTATACGGCCTTTTTATATTAAACGACACTTCAGCGGACGGACCGGTTACTTCCGGAATGGAAGAAGAGGAAGGCTTGGACGATGATGTCGAGGTTGTCGACGTGCTTCCCCAGCAGAGACGGGACAACGAAGAGACCAGCGGCGGCCGGACATCGTTTGATCCCCTGGTCGATCCCTTTGCCGACCCGATGAGGCTGACCGCTATCGCCACCGGCGGCCGGGGCGGCAGCATGGCCGTTATCGAGTCGGGGAATACCTCCTACATGGTGGGCATCGGCGATTATGTCGAAGACCTGTGGGCGGTGCGTGATATCACCAGCGACAAGGCGGTCTTACGGGCCCACAACCAGGAAATGAAGCTTTACCTGGACAAACCCCCTGAAGTAAGGTCATTGGACCCGGCCATTGATGAAAATGAGCGGGAGGAGGAGGAGGACTAGGTGAGTAGATTATCACGAAGGAGAAGAAATGTTTACAGCATTGACCGGCGCCTGTTGTTTGGGGCTTTCGGCCTGGCCATAATTCTTTTTGCCTCCGTCAACTGCTCCCTGAACATCGCAGGAACCACCGCGGCGGGCCTGCCCGGTCTGACGCAGGAAAAAAGCGGTGCGGGGGAGGCCGCAGAGGCCGCCCTTGAAGTTCCGCACGACTTGCCTGAACAGGAACCGGCCCCCGTCGGCGACGGTTCAGTGCCTTTTACCGAAGATATGTGGGCCGATGTAACCGATACAGTCACCACTCCCCGTCCGGCTCACGGTATTCCTTCCCGCATGTCCTTAGACGTCAAGGATGCCGACCTGCTTGATGTCTTATCGCTTATTGCCTACAAACTGGAAGGCAATATTATCTTTCTCGGAGAACCTGCCACCATCACCATCAAAACTGAAATCCTTTCACCGATCACCACTTTGCAGACTGTTCTGCAGAAAGTGGGCTATGATTATCTCACCCTGGGCAGCAACTATATTGTTGGAGAAAGAGAAAAACTCCACGAAGATTTCTACAACCGCATGATGCTTACCCGTTTCGACCTCTATTACGTGTCCGCCGACTCCATGGAAGGCTATATCGAAGAACTGGGTATAGATGATGATATGGTGCAAAAGCTGACCATCGATACCGGCCAGCATGCCATCTGGATGCAGGGCACCCCCATGGTCCTGGGCAAGGCGCGCGAAATCATTAATAAATTGGATATCAGGGAAAATGTGGTGCTCGGCGAAAGCGGGGCCCGTAAAATCAGGATGCCGGTGGCGACCGCCTCCGGGCCGCAGGCCGCTGAAGAGCTCGAGGCCCTGATCGACCTGCTCAGCATTTTGCTGGACGGCTTCCGCGACGACCGGACCGATATGGGCTGGGTGACCTGGGATCATCCCGATCCCGTGCCTTCCATCTACATGGACTGGGAAAGCCCGGTAATCAAGCCCTACGATATCAAGATGAAGATCACCCGCGACATAGCCAATGATCACCAAAACCAGCTTCGCTACCTGATCGCCGAAGGAACGGCCGACAATATAGAGCTGGTCAACCAGATGATTGAAGAAATTGCCGGCACTCCCGGCACGCCTTTTACTTTTGACGAAGAAGAAGTGATCGAGCCGGAGCCTGAGCCAGAGCCTGAACCGGATCCCGAACCGGATCCGGGTGGAAGCGGAGGCGGTCAGCAGATCCCCGATGCCGGCGGTGCTGCGAGCATCCGTTACTACTCGGTCGAGCTCAATGCCGTCCCCAATGAAGGCGGCAAGCTGACCGGCCGGGGCACCTATATGCAGGGCGCCGGTGTTACGGTCCAGGCCGCAGCGGGCGAAGGCTACGAATTTGTGCGCTGGATCGAAGGCGGCTCCGAGGTGTCGACCAACCCGGCTTACACCTTCAGCATAGCGGCCGACCGCAGCCTCGAGGCCGTATTTAAAAGAACGAGCAGCGAGGAAGAGGAGTTAGGAGAACAATCCGGGCAGCAAGATAACGAATAAATAATCCGGACAGCCGGAAACGGCACAAATTATATTCTACTGTGGGGAAGATTAACTATGAGCAATAACAACAACAAATATCCACTGAGCATGGATCAGCTTTTGTATATGGCTGTCGAACAGAAAGCTTCCGACGTCCATATTGTGCCCATGAACCCTCCGATTTTCCGCATCGACCGAGATATGAAAAGGCTCGAATATCCGGTCCTTCGTCCGGAACACGTTAAAGAACTGATGCTGCAAATTATCAAGCCCCACCAGGTCGAACAGCTAAAAAAAGATATGGAACTCGATTTTTCGTATGCCATCCCCAATACAGCTCGCTTCCGGGGAAACATAATGATCCAGCGGGGCACACCGGCTATGGCCCTGCGGATTGTCCCCTTTGAGATCCCCGAGCTGGACAGCCTGGGAGTTTTACCCGGGGTAAAGGACCTCTGCTTCCTGCCCCGCGGGCTGATATTGGTGACCGGTCCGACCGGTCACGGCAAGTCGACCACCCTGGCGGCCATGCTCGATATCATCAACCGGGAACGCTACTTAAATATTATCACCGTCGAAGACCCGATCGAGTTTTTGCATTCACACAAAAAATCGACGGTTAAACAACGCGAGGTGGGTGTAGACACCCATACATATCCCGCCGCCCTGCGCCACGTCTTAAGGCACGACCCCGACGTTATTTTAATCGGGGAGATGCGCGACCTGGAGAGCATCGCCATTGCCCTTACTGCGGCGGAAACCGGTCACCTGGTCTTTTCCACCCTGCACACCCAGACCGCGCCGCTCACCATCAACCGGATTGTCGACGTATTTGCCGAACACCAGCGCGGACAGATTCGCCAGCAGCTGAGCGGTTCACTGCAGGCTGTGCTTTCCCAGCAGCTAATTCCCAAGGCGGTAGGCGAAGGCAGGGTCCTGGCCATGGAATTTTTAAAAGCCAACAATGCCGTTAGATCTATGATCCGGGAGGGCAAAGAACACCAGTTGTACTCGGTAATACAGGCCAGCCACTCAGTGGGTATGCAAACAATGGACCAGTCGCTGGCCAACCTGGTTGCGACCGGCCAAATTTCTTACCAGGAAGCCCTGGAAAAATGCATCGACCGGGGTGAAATGGAAAGACTGCTCAAGCGGGAGTCTGTCGGCTACGGGGGATAATATATAATCCGGTTAAACGCAGACAAAAACGCAAGGATCTAATTTTTTAGGTTGCTTGAGGGTTTATATACAAACTGTTTTGGAGTGTATCATCTATGGGTTCCTACAAGTATGAAGCGGTTAACAAATCGGGAGAAGTCGTCACCGGTAAGCTTGAGGCTGAAGAAGCGACCAATGTGGCCGAACGCCTGCGTTCCATGGGCCTGATGGCCACAGACATCAAGGAAGTCAAGCAGTCACAGCTGTTCAGCTCGTTTCAATTTAAGGCGAAGGTAAAGCTGGGTGATTTAAGCCTTTTCAGCCGTCAGCTGGCGGCAATGCTCAATTCGGGTGTTCCTTTAACCCGGGCTCTTTTTACCCTGAGCCGCCAGGCTACCAACCGCACCCTGGGCAAAGCCCTGGAGGATACTGCAAAAAATGTCGAAGGCGGCTCCAGTTTCAGCGAAGCGCTTAAAAGCCACACCAATATTTTTTCCGATCTCTATATCTACATGGTCAGTGCCGGTGAGGCGGGAGGTTCGCTGGAAGCGACCTTGGGCCGCCTGTCCAACCAGCTGCAGAAAGATAAAGAGCTGCGCGACAATATCAAGTCGGCCTCATTTTATCCCGTAGCGGTCCTGGCTTTTGCCATTGTGGTCTTTTTAGCCATGCTCTTTTTCCTGGTGCCTATTTTTGTCGGGTTTTTCCCACCGGGGGCTGATCTGCCCCTGCCAACGCAGTTTATTATCAGCCTTTCCGAATTTATGCAATCTTACTGGTATATTATTTTTCCCCTCATATTTGTCTTTATAATGGCCCTGCGCGCTTATGCCAGAAGTGATCCGGGTAAGAGAAGGCTTGACCGGATCAAGTTCCGCCTGCCCATCTTCGGCGACCTGATCCAGAAGACGGTCATCGCCAGCTTTGCCCGCACTTTTTCAACCATGATGGCCACCGGGGTTCCGGTGGTGCAGGCTTTAAATGCCTCAGGAAAAGCAACAGGGAACACCATGGTAATGGATGCCACCGACTATGCCGGCGAGCGGATACACGAAGGTAGCAGTGTCGCTTCTCCCCTGGAAGAAAGCGGGGTCTTTCCGCCGATGGTTACCCATATGATCGCCGTCGGCGAGGAAACCGGTGATATACCCGAGATGATGGATAAAGTGGCCGCCTTTTTTGAAGAAGAGGTAGCGACCATGACCAAGGGGCTGACCGCCCTGATTGAACCGCTGATGCTGGTTTTTATCGGGATCATGGTCGGCGGCATGCTCATAGCCCTTTACCTGCCGATATTTACGGTTATTACTCAGATCTAACAGGGAGTTGTCAGCTTACATGGCAATTGGTTCTGCAGAACGTTCAGTGGGCCTGGAAATTGATACCGGTACCGCCCGGGCGGTGGAGGCATCCGGCAATGCCAGGTCGCCAAAAATAATTAACATGGCCGAAACGGGACTGCCCACCGGTGCGGTGGAAGAAGGTATGGTGGTTCAGCCCCGTGAGGTTGGATATTCTCTAAGGAATCTCTGGAATTCGCGGGCGATCAGGCATAACCGGGTTTTGCTAGGCATTTCCAACCAGGGGGTCCTGGTCCGCTTTACCACTGTGCCCAAGGCGCCGCCCGATAAGCTGGGCAACGTGGTCAGTTTCCACGCCCAGGAGCTTTTGCCCCTCTCGCTGGATGCGGTAGTTATGGATTACACTGTTATTGGCGAGGGCACCGACCCGGAAGGAAACCCGATCCTGGAGATCCTGCTGGTGGCCGCCCGGCGCGACATGCTTAACAACTTTTTGGAGGCGCTCGAGGTCGCCGGCCTGGAGCCGGAAGACATCGATGTTTCCACCCTGGCCTTAAGGCGCATTTTGCCCGAGGCGGCCATAAACCGCACGGTCGGAGTGATAAACGTGGCCAACGGTTTCAGCAGCATCCTGGTCGTCGACCGGGGCGAGCCCCGCCTGGCCCGCCTGGTTTCCATTAAACTGGCAGACCTTGCCTCCGAGCTGGGCAGTTCACTTGAAGCCGTGTTAAATGAAGCGGCTGTTGACTCCGGTGACCGGCGGGCAAAGGTGACCTCCTGGGCCAATAACCTGATTTACGAGGCCCGTTCTTCGCTCACCTACTACCAGGGCCAGGAAAACGCCAATGACATAGAAGCACTTGTTTTAAACGGCAGGGGAGCCCGCCTCCCCGGTATAAACTCACGGCTCGAAGAAGCGCTAACTTTGCCGGTGCGGGTGGTAAACCCGTTTTCCGGTTTTGCCAATGCCGATAAATTTGAAGGCTCAGGCTTAAAGGCCGTAGACTATGCAATCAGCGCCGGCCTGGCCCGCCGCGGCCTGGAGGGATGATCGCTTGGATTATGTAAGCTTACTGCCCCCGGAAATAAAGAAGAGACGGCTCGATGAGCGCAGGCAGGCCAAAATACTGCGGATTGCGGCCATGGTCTTTGTGATCCTGCTGGTCATTAACGCATTCCTTCTGGCAACCAACCTGCTCATCCGCAGTAACCTGCAGTCACTGCGTGAAGAAAGAGAGGAGATTGAAAGGCAGGCCGAAGCGCTGGCCGAATACGAACAGCTTTACCTGGATATGACCGCCGCGGAAGAAATGCTCGACACGGCCATGGGCACCATGCCGGAGTGGCACGCGCTCCTGCTCGATATCGGCACAAAGATGCCCACCGGCATCGTCTGGTTTTCCGATCTGAGCTTAAGCTACAGTGAAGAAGAGGGCACATTTAACCTGGACGGCTGGGGCTACAGCCACGACAACGTGGCCGAACTGCTGGAGCGGATAAAGGCCATGGAACAGCTCGAAGATATCCGCACCCAGACCTCGACGGAGACCACCTTTGAGGAGCGCAGAGCGGTGCAGTTTACCCTCGAAGCTGTTGTGCTTCCCGGTCCCCGGTTCACGGAAGAAAGAGAGGGGGATCAGTGATATGCTCTCAACCTCCGGATCTGCGAGTAAGTATATAATAATTGGCATTACAGCTCTGGCCATAATACTGGCCCTTGTCATGATTATCCTGCAGTTTTCAACCTTTAGGGACTTGCAGGCGGAAGTGGAAGAAGAAGAAACAGCCCTCGAAGAGGCCCGGGCCCACCTGGCGCGCCTGCAAGAACACCGCGACCGCGCCGCGGAATATGAAGAACGCCTGAACTTTGCCGAAAAGATGATCCCGCCCGAACCGGAAGAAGACCGGCTTTTGCGCTATATCCACCGCCTGGCCTATGAGTACGACCTGCGGGCCAGGGAGATAAATTTTGGATCACGGGCTGTCGAGGGAAATTACACTGTTATGCCCTTCACCCTGGACATCGAAGGCAGCTTTCGCGACCTGGGCGCCTTTTTCAGGCACCTGTATAACGGCGACCGGGCTATCCGCATAAACGACCTGGATCTGAGCCGGGGCGGAGGCGGAGGCATGACAACAGTTTCCATTTCCGCCAATGCTTTTTACAGCCAGGGCGATTAACCGGGGCTTACGGTTGGTCAAAAAAATATGGTAAATACTAAGCCTATTGTCCTTGCTGAATGAAAGCGGCGCCATATATGATAAAATATGGGCCTTACCCTGATGGGCAAAGGCCCAAAAAATCTCCCCCCGGCATGAGAAGGGTTAAAAAATCCCTCCCCTGCTGGAAGAAACCACAACCATCTCCCTCTCCCCAGCTGGGAGAAACCACAACCATCTCCCTCTCCCCTGGTGGGAGAGGGTCG
>PUNU01000193.1 GCA_003551865.1 Syntrophomonadaceae bacterium | reverse complement strand
GCCTAACCCGCTGTGCCATAGGGGACGGTTCCATCGTTTTCCCTTCGGCCTTCGCTGCGCTCAGGAACGCTCGAACCGTCCCCATGGCACAGCTTTTCATTCAACAAGGACAATAGGCTGATTAGTTACAAATTGCCTTTTAAAAAACCCCGTGAAGTGCTGCTTCACGGGGAATATTCACTGGCTGCGGGACCAGGGATCGAACCTGGGCTTTGTGGTCCAGAGCCACACGTGCTGCCGCTACACCATCCCGCATTCCGTTTGATATTATACCGGACTAAAGGTCAATTGACAAGGGGACCGACGATTGATGACAAAACTTAATTAAGGTTCCGCTTATAAAAACCGCTTTGATAAAAAGAGCTTTTGCGGTTGGGTTTCCTCCTGCGGGCAGCCCGAGCGCCGCTCTCGGAAAGTTCCCGGTAAAGCTCAAGCATTTGTTCCGCGCTGTTTGAGACAGAAATTTTGGCAACATTTTTTTTGGCCTGAGTGCTCATACGCCGGTACAGCTCCCGGTCCTGGAGCAGCTGCAGGACGGCGCCGGTGAAAGAAGGGAGGGAGGGGTCGGTCAAAATGCCGTCTTCTCCGTCTTCGACCATTTCAGCCGTTCCAAAAGCGCGGACGGCAATAACAGGCAAGCCGGTGGCTTTGGCTTCACCGATTACCAGACCCTGCGTTTCTGTCACCGAAGGGAAGACAAAAAGATCGGAACTGGCATAGCAGTGGACAATTTTTTGCCGCGGTAAAACCCCGGTGAAAATTAGTTTGTTTTCTATCTGCATCTCCCGGGCCATCCGCCTGAGCCGGCTTTCCTCGGGGCCTTTACCGACAAGGATCAGGCGGCAGTCGGGGTAATCTTTCAAAATGATTTGAAAGGCCTTCAGCAGGAAGGTAACATTTTTTTCTTTGCCGATGCGGCCGACAAAAAGAAGGACTTTCTCTTTTGGATCAACACCGTAATTTTTGATCAGCCATTCGGAGTCGAGGTTTTTAAATTCCTCAAGATCTACGCCGGTGGGAATATTAACGATTGGCGTATTGACCCCAATTCTCTGCAGGTAGTTAACGATCATCCGGGATGGGGCCACCACTGTGTTGGCACGGTTGCAGAAATCACGAGAGATAGCCTGGACAACCTGTTTAGATGTTTTCCGTGCAAAGGGAAAATAGTGAACATATTGATCATAAAGGGTGTGGAAAGTAAATATCAACGGCAGGCGGTGGCGCCTGGCGGCCCTTGCACCCAGCCTGCCCAGCAGAAATGGGGAATGTGCATGGATTATATCAAGCTTTAACTGCTTGATGGTCGGGCTGAGCTGGATCGATATCGGAATAGGCAGGGCAAAATCTGGCATGGTCGGCGCCGGAATAGAAATAAAGCGGAATACCCCTTCTTCTTTGGGAGGATGAAGAAGGGGATAATCGGGGCCAAAAATAAAAACTTCATGGCCGCGGTTGGTAAATTCACGGGAAAAAAGTTCGATCGATCTGACGACTCCACTGGTATAAGGGCGAAAACTGTCCGTAAAGATGCCTATCTTCAACTTTTTTAAACACCTCCAGAAAATGACGGCGGTGGTTGTTTGCCGCCGGAAGGCCAATCATGGCCCGATTATTCACGGGCTTCCCGAAAATAAGTATCAGAAATTTCCATGGCGCGTTTTTTGTCCGCGGAATGTCCATACATTTCAACTACTTCGACATTGCGGTGGTACCAGGTTTCCAGCTCATCGACTTTTGAACGGTTTAAATTGTATTCTTCCGGAGGGGCGGCAAATACATCGGAAAGAGGCAGGATACGGTGGCGCCAGTCGCGGTGGACCCAGGTTATTTCGTAATCGACGCCGCTGATCCAGGAATCCCCGGTATCCATGTTTTTCGTGAGTTCAACATCAAGTAAAAGACCGTATTCTACAAAAGGTGACGGGTTGTGTGGATAATGCTGGTTGGAGATAAAATTGCCCAGCGAATATGCTCCCAGGGTGGCGCGTTCCGAGCCGTCTTCTTCATTGAAAAACCATTCAATGGGTTGAATAAAGTGAGGGTGTGCCCCCATGATCAAATCGGCCCCGGCGGAGGCCATTTCGGCGGCGGCATCGCGCAGGCGCTGGGGCTGTGGTTCACTGACGTACATGTTGCCCCAGTGAGGAAAGACCGCTACCAGGTCGGCTCCTTGTTCCCTGGCAGTTTTAATATCTTCGATTACCGGGGTTATATCGTTAAAGTCCTGGGTTAGATTGACGCAGTATTCATGCCCTTCGGGAATGGGAATGCCGTTGGTGCAGTAAGTATAACCGATAAAAGCGATCTTGATGCCGTCTTCTTCGACGGTAAGGGGATTGTCGCGCTCTTCCCAGCTTTTATAAGCGCCGAAAGTTTTTATACCGAGATTGCGGACATGTGATAAAGATTCCATCAATCCTTCGTATCCCCGGTCCAGGCTGTGGTTGTTGGCCATAGTGAAAAGGTCAAATCCGGCGCCGCGCAGGGCTTCCGAAAACTCCTGCGGAGCGTTGAACAGGGGGTAGCCGGTATAGCCGCTGTAGCCCCAAAAAGTGATTTCGGGACCGGCCTGGGCTGTCTCCAGGTCACCGACCGCCAGATTGGCTTCTTTCAGGTAGGGGGCGATTATTTCAAAGCTGGGGCTGAAATCATACCGGTCTTCCCCGATATGGGCCTGGTTAATCTGGGGAACATGAGCGGTGATATCACCGGCTACAATCATATTTACAGTCCGCAGGTCGGGTTCGGGCTTTTCTTCCGCTTCATGTTCCGGTGTCCCGGAGTCTGCGGTTTTCTCGTCAAAAGGTTCTATCGTATCCGGTTCCGGTCCGCCAAACAGGATATTGGGAGGATACAGTTCGCCTGCCCTCATGCCGATGGTAAAAGCCAGGGCCACCACGATAAGAATTAGAGCAAAAAAATAAATACGGCGCATAAAAAGCTCACCATCCCTCCAAGAATGCTGCTCCAATTATAACACAAGATGCGAATGTTACCAGGCGGCAAACCAGCTCAGAGCGGAATAGAGCCAGGGCCACTGCGCCCCTCTGCCGCCTTCGCTGTCGTAATCCTGAGAATTGGCTGAAATACCGCCCATTTCCGGGTGCGGCCCTTTTAAAAAAAATTTCCCGGATCCGTAGCGGCCGGCAATTACCGCCGGTTCGGCGTTGACCTCATAACGGGCCAGGACCTCTACAGAAATGTCCTCGTAAGGTTCGAAATAGGGGCCGTCAAAATAGTACATATCAAGCGAGCGATCAAATCCTTTATTGGCAGGATGCTTATTTTCCAGTTCAACAGCGGCGGTGTCGCCCCAGGCAACCAGTCCGGCCAGCGGGCCGATTGCCCGGCCGTCGAATAATTTAAGCGGGTATTCATAGTCGCTGCCGTGCCATTTGAGGATATCGGCGGCATAATAAGCGCCGGCGCAGGTGCCGACAAAGGCGCCGCCTTCTTCTACGAACGAGCGGATATTTTCATGATCGGTGATATAATTTTTGTATTCGGCGGCAAAACCACCGGGAAACCAGATCAGGTCAAAATGCTCATTTAAGTTGAGGTTTTCGAGATTTTCCCGGTCAAAAGAGGACCACTGGAGTTCGTGATGATCTAAAAAGTTATTTGCCGCCCGGATATTGACTTCCCAACTGCCTTCACCCGAATACACGCCAATTTTCATCTGTTCAACTTCTGTTTCCTTTTCTTCTTCTTCGGGTTCAACTGCGCTTGTGTTATTATTTACGCCGTCAAAAGGCGGTTTTTCTTCAGTTGTCGGCTCCGTTGATCTTGCTTTTTCTTCAGCCGGATGTTCCTCTGCGTCTTTCAGGCAGGAGATTGCTAAAAATGCTGCGAATAATATTAAAAATGAAAATGCCGCCGCTGTCAGGTATTTTTTAGACACCGTTTTTAAACCTCCCGTGTCAGCCCTATGCATGTCGATAAAGGGCATGTGATTACAGCCTGTAAGGCCGGAGTATTTTAAAAAGTCGTCGCTAATCTGTAATATTATTATACCAGTAAAGAAAAAGCTTAAACATGACGTGAAATTATTCCTGGCGTATTTACGAATGTCACAAAACAAATTAATTAACCGGGGGTGGAGCAATGCCATGCATATGAGCGGAGCAGAACCATTTACAATTTGGAGTGGGGGAGAGGGGTGCCTCTTACTGCACAGCCTTACCAGCTCACCGGCGGAAATGAGAGAGCTGGGTGAATACCTGGCCAACAGGGATATTTCTGTTCACGCTCCCCTGCTGGCCGGGCACGGGACAAGACCGGAAGATTTAATTGATGCAGCAGATTGGAAAGAGTGGCTGCAGTCGGCCATGGAGGGGTTGGACATCTTAACGAGCCGCATAAGCGGGCCGATTTTCCTGTGCGGACAGTCGGTCGGGGGTCTGTTATCGCTTTACATGGCCGGCGAAGAAGAAGCGGCGAAAGACATTAAGGGCGTAATATCGATTGGATCGGCACTTTACTTAAGAAACTGGAAAATATCGTTATTTCTGCCCCTTGTTAAACATACGTTCGCCGGGAAAATATATCGTTTTGACAAACCGATTGCCTATGATATCAATGATCCGGAAGGTCGTGAAAAGATAATTTGTTACGATCGCACCCCGGTGAAAGCTGTAGTTTCGCTGGTGGAGCTAAAAGATATCGTACGCAGCAGGCTTTCACAGGTAAAGGTGCCGGTTCTGGCTGCCCACGGCGGACAGGATCGGACCGTGCCGCCGGGAAACCTCGATGTTTTCGCTGCAGAATTGGATCCGGCCGAAGTGGAAACACTGCTTTGTCCGCAGTCGGGCCACCTGGTAACCATGGACTACGATCGGGCACTGTTATTTGAGCGCACCTATAATTTTATTAAAAGTTTTTGAGCTACGAACTCTATACAGGGTAATTTTACCAGGATCCGCATTAGTTGACATAAGATATATTATCGGAAGTAAAATATCTATAAAAAAATATTTACCCTTCCCCCTCCCCCCCGCCTGACGGCAGTCTTAAATGTTGCTGCGCCAGTGTTTTAGGGTGGTTTCAAAAGCGGTGCCGCACTGGGGGCAGTTTTCCTTGTAACGCAAAATATAATTGCAGCCGCTGCACTTCAATGGCGGAATCGGCACTTTTTCCTCGCTCTCTGCACCGGTGCCGGTCCTTAAGGGCTGTGCTTTGCATGCGCTTACCGTTTCTTCTGCTTCTTCTTTGTCGTCTTTCTCGAAGGTTTTGTGAACTTTTCCCGGAGTTTTTGTCGTTTCGAACTCGCTTTTTTCTTTAAATGCGGCCCCTTCCTCCTTCCGACCATCCGTTTCTCCGCCTGTTTCTTTTGCCTGGTGCTCCTCCTCTTCCTCTACCCCGTTTTTTATGGAGCTGTTGAAGGATAATGCTGCAACATTTTCGGCAGGACTGCTCAAAGCGTTTTCTTTATGCTCTTCCCCTTTTTTAAAATGGTCTGCCTCCGCCGACCGCTCCTGATATTGACCGCTTTCAGAATGCTGCCGGTGATAATTAAGCGGCATACCGCTGTAGTGCTCATAAAAACCGGTAATATATGGAAACCTTGACTGTTCCAGGAATAGACGGGCATATCCCTGGGTTGCCGTGAGGTCACGGTGGCCTAAAGCATGCTGGAGCAGTTTTAAGTCCCCGGTCTCGCGCATGAAATCTACGGCAAAGGTAACACGCAGCAAGTGCGGGTAAACATCTTTTGCTATACCGGCTTTGCGGGCCAGACGCTTGGTCATTTCCCTGATGTAACGGTCTTTAAGCGGCTCGCCTTTGAGGGTCGTAAATAAAAGCTCTGTGCCCTTGGGTTTGGTTTGCAGCCAGCGTTTGAGCAGAAACAGCTCGGCCTCCCCCACTCTTAGGGTGCGATCTAATGCAGCCCCGCTTCGTCGGACATAGATTTCACCTTTTTGCCAATCTATGTCGCTGTCTTTTAGGTTTATAATCTCGTTTACCCGCAGGCCAAGCTTTAGCATCAGGCTGATGATGCAAAGGTTGCGCAGTCCTGTGGGAACTCCGGGGTTGGGCTGCCTTAAAAGTGACAGCTGTTCGTAGGTGTTTAATGCTGAAGGTGCACGTTTAAGGTTCGGCATTTTATCTCATCCAAAAATACCATATTTTTATAACCCGGTACTAAAGCGTGGTAAATGCAGTCGGTGGGCTATGTGTACATTCTGAAGGAATATTCTTAATTTGTCAAGTATAATCGGTACTTTATTGAAAACCAGGCCCGATAATTCCAAAACAGGGTTAAAATTCGTAAAAAAATGCTTGACAAAACGGATGGGATTCGGTAATCTAACAGGCAAGTTACTATTAGACTGTACAGGCAATGAACGGAACAAGTAGCAGGGTCGGCCATTGTCAGAGAGCCGCCGGTCGGTGAAAGGCGGCATGACCTCACCTGTGAACTCATCCGTGAGCTGCCAACCGAAATTGACCGGTAAAGACGGTTAAAAGTAGGCTTGGACGGAGGCTTTCCGTTATTCTAATGAGCGGTCGGTAGTGGTCTTGCCGGCAAGAAGAGTGGTACCACGAATAAAAACTTTCGTCTCTTTGGCGAAGGTTTTTTATTTTAGATTGGGTTTATGCAAATGGAGGGATTGCCGTGGTTAAGAAAACGAAAAAACCGGAACAGGAAGAAAAAGTTTATCTGTTTGACAGCACTTTGCGTGACGGTGAGCAAACTCCCGGTGCTCGCTTAAGCTTCGGGGAGAAGCTCGAGGTGGCCCGTCAGCTGGCCAGGTTGAACGTGGACGTGATTGAAGCCGGCTTCCCGGTCTCTTCTCCCGGTGAAATGAAAGCCGTTCAGGCCATTGCCGGCGAGGTCAAAGGCCCGAGCATCTGTGCCCTTGCCCGGGCGGTCAAAGACGATATCGACATAGCCTGGGAATCGATTAAGGATGCAGAAAAGCCCCGCCTCCATGTCTTTCTGGGCGCTTCCGACATCCACATGCAGCATAAGCTTAAAAAAGACCCAAAGCAGCTGCTGGAGCAGGGTGTCGATGCGGTCAAATATGCCCGCCGATACGTGGAAGATGTCGAATATTCTCCTGAGGATGCCACCAGGGCCCGGGAAGAGTACCTCTATGAACTGCTCGAAGCGGTAATCAAGGCCGGCGCTACGGTAATCAATATTCCCGATACCGTGGGTTATGCCATTCCGGAGGAATTTGGAGCGATGATCCGGCGCCTTCGTGAAAATGTGGCCGGCATGGATAAGGTAACCCTCAGTGTTCACTGCCACAATGATCTCGGCCTGGCCGTGGCCAACTCCCTGGAAGCGGTCAAAAACGGGGCCCGCCAGATCGAATGCAACATTAACGGTATTGGCGAGCGGGCCGGCAATGCCGCTTTAGAAGAGATAGCCGTGGCTCTGCGGATCCGCCAAAACCATTTTCCTTATTACACCGACCTCAACTTTGCCGAGATCTACAGGACCAGCCGCCTGGTTAGCAAGCTGACCCGCATCTCGGTTCCGGTCAACAAGGCAGTGGTCGGGCTTAACGCTTTTGCCCACTCCTCCGGCATCCACCAGGATGGGGTACTGAAAAATAAAGAGACGTACGAAATCATTGATGCTGAACTGATCGGCGGCAAAGCGGCCCAGATGAGCCTTACCGCCCGTTCGGGCCGGCATGCGGTTCTTGATCAGCTAAAAACACTGGGCTTTTCTCTCACTGATGATCAACTCGAAGTGATTTATAAACACTTTGTCGAACTGGCCGATAAAAAGAAAGAGGTATATCCCGAAGACCTTGAAGCCCTGGTCCTGGACCACCTTTCTTCAAGCGATCCTAAATATATTCTTGATTACCTGCAGACTATAAGCGGCAGTGAAAGCATCCCGGCGGCAATTATCCGCCTCAAGCGCGGTGACGAAAGCACTTTTGAAGAAGTTGCGGTCGGATCCGGGCCGATCGACGCCGCCTACAACGCGATCAACAAGATCACGGGTTTGAGCATCGGCCTGGAAAGTTACCGCCTGAATGCCGTAACCCACGGACGTGATGCCCTGGGTGAAGTCCAGGTCGAGATGTCCTATCAGGACCGCACTATAACCGGGCGCGGCACCAGCACCGACATAATCGAGGCCAGTGTAAAAGCATATCTTAACGGCCTGAACAAGCTGGTCAGGCTAAACGGGTGTAACTAGACATCGGGAGTAACTAGTGGCCTCTCAATTAAGTCTGATCTGTTTTTAATTCACAGCTGTTGCAAGCCGCAGCTCATGGATCGCTCGCCGGGAATTGTCACGGCTCGTCTGCGGGCTTCCCCGGACGGCCCCGGCATTTGACACCCAGGTTTGCAGGTCTCGCCCCGGTCCTCTTACCACCGACAGGGGAGCGGGCCGGCCTACAGCGCGCTTTATATGGAGCGCGCCGGG
>PUNU01000230.1 GCA_003551865.1 Syntrophomonadaceae bacterium | reverse complement strand
GCTGATCAGGCCGGTTAAAAACAACAAGTCGGCAAGGCCAAGCCGGGCCGCTTCCCCAATATAATGCACTATGCCTACCGGGCCCGCCACATCAAGCGGGAGCTCACCGAAGAATGTGTGATAGATCGCGGCAAAAATCATGCCGAACTGGTAAAAACTGAACTTGATGGAAGAAAAAAAGTTGTACCGCTCAAGGCTCTGGGTTATGCCAATTACGCCCCGCCCGGTTTGGGGTTCTTCCTCGGGCGTAACCCGGAAATTTAAAACCGTATCGTTTCGCTCAATTTTTAACTCCAGTTCCTCACCCGGCTTTGCCGAAATCGCCGTTATTACATCTTCCCAGCTGGTGATCGATTCGCCCTCGATCTCCTTGATCCTATCACCCGCTTCAAGGCCGACCTCTTCGGCAGGTGAATCATCTACCACTTCTCCGACCCTGGCTTCATCGCTTGGGATGCCGAGCAGGAAGAAAAATATGGTAAAAAATACTAATACGGCGAGGACCAGGTTCATTACCGATCCGGCCAGCAGAACCATGGCCCTGACCGAAAGCGGTTTTTGGGGGAAACTGTTTTCCTGCCCGGCTTCTTCCGGATCTTCGCCAAGCATGCGGCAAAAACCGCCCAGGGGAATAATCCGCAGGGAATAGTCGATACCCTGCCTCCTCCAGCCGAACAATTTCGGCCCGAAACCTATGGCCAGTTCCAAAACCTTGACCCCGGTCTTACGGGCTACTATGTAATGGCCCAGCTCATGGGCCAGAATTAACAGGCCAAAAACAAATACGGCGGCAATCAAAGTTTGCATTCTCCTTCACCCTTCCTTCTATCTCTCAATAATCTTTTCCGCTTCGCGGCGCGACCATCTGTCCGCCTCTATTACATCCTCGATATCCGGATTTTTTTGCAGGTGGTGGCCATCCATAACCCGTCCGACGAGCTCCGCTATAGCGGTAAAACCAATTCTCCCGTCCAGGAAATATTTAACCGCCCTCTCATTCGATCCGTTCAGTACTGCGGGCATTGTCCCGCCTTCCCGGGCAGCCCGGAAAGCCAGTTCGAGACAGGGAAAATTATCCCGGTCCGGCCTCGTAAAAGTAAGAGTTTGTCCGAACGGATTATATTTTTCCGTCCTGCTTTCCAGCCGCTCCGGATAAGTCAAAGCATACTGGATCGGGAGGCGCATATCGGGCTCTCCCAGCTGGGCGATGATCGACCCATCAATATATTCTACCATAGAATGGACAATACTTTGACGGTGAATAATTACCTCGATCTGCTCCAGCTTCAGGCCAAAGAGCCAGCCGGCCTCAATTACTTCAAGACCTTTGTTCATCATGGTTGCCGAATCGACGGTAATTTTACTGCCCATTTCCCAGTTGGGATGTTTTAAAGCGTCTTCCGGGGTAACCCGCTTTAACTCTTCCTTTTCGCAGCCATAAAAGGGGCCGCCGGAAGCGGTAAGGTATATTTTGGACACCCGCTCAGGGGAGTTCGAGCCAAGACACTGCCAGATTGCTGAATGCTCGCTGTCGACCGGCAGTATTCTCTCCCTGTCCAGCAGGCCGAGGTGTTGTAGGATCTCCCCTCCGATCACCAGAGACTCTTTGTTGGCCAGGGCGACGATTTTGCCTGCTTTCAGGGCGTCTACCAGTGATGTAAAGCCGCTGAAACCGACCTGGGCCATAACCACCAGGTCCGCCGAAGGCAGGGTGGCGGCATTATGAAGCCCCTCTGACCCAGACTCGACTCGGCAGGGCAGATCCTCAATCCGGGCGGCCAACGCGGCCGCCGCTTCCTCCTCGTCAAGCACCGCCAGTTCGGGTTTAAAACGCCAGGCCTGCTCGGCCAGCAGTTCAACACTGCTTCCCGCGGCAAGGGCCACCACCTGGTAACCGAGCCCCAGGTGTTCGATCACTTCTAAGGCCTGCCGGCCGATAGAACCGGTGGAACCCATCACCGCAATCCTTTTTACCATCTCTCACCTCTCAAACGCCTGCAATTCCAAACGGCTCGCTTTATGTTCGCCTCCGGCTTGCAGCACCTCTATTGTCCCATACTTTCTCAACCCCGGGCTTCAGTTCATATTGATCAGCAGAAAAAAATAATAGGCGAACGGGGCGGCCAGCATCAGGCTGTCGAATCGATCCAGCACGCCCCCGTGGCCGGGAATAATTTTTCCCGAATCCTTTACTTTGCACTGCCTTTTCAGGGTCGACTCGAATAAATCGCCCAGCTGGGCAAAAACGGCAACTCCAAAAGCCAGAAATACAGCCTGCCCGGGTGTCAATTTAATCAATTCTGGACTTAAAATTGAGACAGAAATAAACAGCAAAATGACGGCCAGGGTGCCTGCCAGGGAACCTTCTACGCTTTTATTTGGGCTGATCTGCGGGGCAAACTTATGCTCTCCCCACTTAACACCGATAAAGTAAGCAAAAATATCATGCACCCATACTCCGACCAGCAAGACATAAGTATAAAGCATGCCGTCCGGCATTTTTCGCAGTAAAATCAAAAAGCCCAGCAGCCCGCCGACATATAATATTCCCCAGAGCGCAAGGGCCGAATCTTGGATCCGATTTTTTTCCCCATCGAAAAGGGCTGAAACGAAGAGGACAAAAAGCAAAAACAAAACGAGGTGAAATACCAGGGCGTACTGCTCAAGGTATAAAACCACGAACAATAAAATCACTCCCAGGAAGCCTACCAGGGCGGAAACGCTGTAAAATTGATTGTTCAAGATCCTGTTGTACTCGTATATCCCTACTGCGGCAACCAGCAGTAAAAAAAGGGCATACCAGGGACCGCCCACATATACAAGAGCAATTACTATTGGAATACTGATTAATGCGGTTATTATTCTCAAAAGAAGCACAGTTAATCACCTTTTTTATCAACTGGGCAGTGAATTTACAGCTTTCCGAAACGGCGCTTGCGGCGCTGGTAATCATGGACTGCTTCCAAAAGATGCAACCTGGTAAAATCCGGCCAGTATACATCAACAAAATAAAGTTCGCTGTAAGCGGCCTGCCAGAGTAAAAAATTGCTTAACCTTAATTCCCCGCTGGTCCGGATAACCAAATCGGGATCGGGAATATCAAAAGTATATAAATACTGCGAAAATAATTTTTCGTTGATCCTGCCCTTAATCTTGCCTTTCCGGGCATCTTCCATTATCAAGTTTGCCGCCCTTAGTATCTCGCCCCTTGATCCGTAATTGAGGGCAAAATTAAGGATCATTCCCGTATTATCGCGGGTTTCTTCCATCCCGTTGTAAAGCGCTTTTTGCACCTTCGGGGGCAAACCTTCGCTGTCGCCGATAGCTTTAATCCGCACATTATTGCGCTTAAGCTCCGGCATTTCAGAGTTAAAGTATTTTTCCGGCAGGCTCATCAGGTAATTTACTTCGCGAACCGGCCGGCGCCAGTTTTCTGTGGAGAATGCAAACAAGGTCAGCACTTTAACTCCCAGGTGGCTGCTGTGCCTCACTATTCTGCGCACAGTTTCCACCCCCTGCCGGTGCCCCTCTCTGCGCGGCAGTCCCCGTTCTTTCGCCCAGCGGCCGTTGCCATCCATGATTATCGCTATATGGCCGGGAATATTATTAGCCGAAATTTTTTCTTCAAGTTCCTGTTCCCTTGTTTTTAAATCCACTGCTATTCCCACCATTTAATCACAACGGCTCTCCCTTACAACCAAGAGAGAGCCGCCTCTTGTTTTTTCAGGCAGCAGGTTCTCCAGCCCGCCCGGAATTAATTTGGCCGGGCCGGGAACTCATACCTCCATCATCTCTTTTTCCTTTTGTTCAAGGATTGAATCAATTTCTTCGATCTTTTCGTCGGTTATCTCTTGAATATCATCCTGGGCCCGCCTGCGCTCGTCTTCGGATATCTCACTGTCTTTCTCCAACTGCTTAATGCTGTCATTGGCATCCCGGCGGATATTGCGGATGCTGACCTTGCTGTCTTCCGCTTTCTTCCGCACGAACTTGACCAGTTCTTTGCGGCGCTCTTCAGTCAGCTGGGGAATGGACAGCCTGATCACGTTGCCGTCATTTGTCGGGGTCAAGCCCAGATCCGATTTAAGAATTGCTTTTTCAATCTCTTTAATCGAATTTTTATCCCACGGCTGAACAACCAGCAACCGCGGCTCCGGAGCGGTTATTCCGGCCAGCTGGTTTAACGGCGTGGGTGTCCCGTAATAATCGACCTCGATCCGATCCAGGAGGGCGGGCGTCGCCCTTCCCGCCCTCATCGTTGAAAGCTCACGCTGGTAAGCGGCAACTACTCGCTTCATTTTTTCTTCGGCGTCGGTATAAACTTCATCCAACATAATTACCCACCCCTAATCAAGGTTCCGATTTTTTCACCCATAATTGCTTTTTTTATGTTCCCAAAATTTAAACCGAAAACAATCAGCTTGATCTTGTTGTCCATGCAAAGCGAAGCTGCAGTAGAATCCATAACTCCCAGACCCTGGTTGATCACTTCGATATAGCTAAGCTCCGCGAATTTCTGGGCTTCCGGGAATAATAGAGGATCGGCCTCGTAGACCGCATCTACTTTGCCTTTGGCCAGTAAAATTACCTCGGCTTCTATCTCGGCCGCCCGCAGTGCCGCCGTAGTGTCGGTGGAAAAATAAGGATTTCCTGTCCCTCCGGCGAAGATTACTACCCGGCCCTTCTCCAGGTGGCGCAAAGCCCGCCTCCTGATATAGGGTTCCGCAACCTGCTGCATTTCCAGGGCTGTTTGTACGCGGGTATCCACTTCATGTCTTTCCAGGGCATCCTGCAGGGCCATGGCATTTAAGACCGTGGCCAGCATCCCCATGTAGTCGGCAGTAGCCCGATCCATTCCCCTCTTGCTGGCATAGGCGCCTCGCCATATATTACCACCCCCAACCACAATGGCTACCTGGACGTGGTAACTAATAACTTCTTTAATCTGCGAGGCAATGCTCTCCATGACATCGGTATCGATGCCAAAGTCGTGCTTTCCCGCCAAGGCTTCACCGCTCAGTTTCAAAACAACACGGTTGTATGCCGGCTTTTCCACCAATGCACCTCCCGTTTAGTTTATAATTATTCGACAAAAAAGCAGATATACCCTTCAAACGGAGAACTTTCGGGCAGAAAAAAAGAACACTGCCAAGTGTTCTTTTTCCGTTCAGCTTCCGCAGCAGCAGGAAGTTGCTGAACCCGTATCCTGCTCTTCACCCAGTTCGAAGCGGCAAAACCGCCTGATTACAATGTTTTCTCCTATCCTGGCAATCAAGTCGGTCTGCAGTTCTTTGATTGTAATGTCTTCATCCTTGACAAAAGCCTGTTCGAGCAGGCAGTTTTCTTTAAAATACTTCTCAAGACGGCCTTCGATAATTTTTTCAATAACCTTTTCCGGCTTGCCCTCGTTCAAGGCCTGGACTCTGATCATCTCACGTTCTTGTTCCAGGTCTCTATCCCGGACATCTTCCCTGCTCAGGTAGGATGGGTTAGTAGCCGCTACCTGCAGGCATATATCATGAGCGAACTCGCGAAACTCATCATTGCGGGCTACAAAATCAGTTTCACAGTTGACTTCGACCAGCACCCCGATTTTGCCTCCCAGGTGGATATAGGAGTCAACCACCCCTTCGTTGGCGGACCGGGCCGACCTGCGGGCTGCAGCAGCCAGGCCCTTTTCCCGTAAATATTTAACCGCCTGTTCTTCGTCGCCGCCTGCTTCCTGCAGGGCTTTTTTGCAGTCCATCATTCCAGCTCCAGTTTTTTCGCGCAGAGCTTTGACCACTTTTGCGTCGATGTGCATCGATTTTACACTCCTTAAGCTTTACTTATACTGGATCAGGCCGGCAAAACCCATCGGCATGGAAACTGCCGGCTTATTTGGCTTCTTAACTTTCTTCCCCTTCACCGCCTTCAACGGCGGCCGGTTCATCGGCCGTCTCTTCAGCAGGGCCTTCTTCGGAACTATCCAAAACCTTGCTCCTGTCTGCCGGAGCGGCTTCAGGTTCTTCCGTATCGGCACCGGCTTCCGCAGTTTCATGTTCTGCTTCTTCGCCTTCTGCGGGCTCAATCACTTCTCCGCCTTTAATTTCTTCAGCTGCCGCTTCTTCCAGGCTCTCAGACTCTTCGGGAGCTTCCTCTTCTTCGCTGATCTGCTTGCCTTCCAGCACGGCATCGGCCATGACAGAGGTAATCAGTTTAACCGCCCGGATGGCGTCATCGTTGCCGGGAATCAGGTAATCGATCTCGTCCGGATCACAGTTGGTATCAACAATGGCAATCACCGGGATGTCGAGTTTTCTTGCCTCGGCCACGGCAATCCGCTCTTTTCGGGGGTCTACTACATAAACGGCATCGGGCAGCTTTTTCATATTGCGGATGCCGCTTAAAAATTTGTGCAGTTTGTCTTTTTCCCTTCTCAATTCAAGGACTTCTTTTTTCGTTAGCCGCTCAAAAGTCCCGTCGACTTCCATCTCTTCAAGCTGCAGCATCCGGTCTATTCTGCCGCGGATGGTGGCGAAATTGGTCAGCATACCACCCAGCCAGCGATGGTTAACGTAATGTGCTCCGCACCTTTCAGCCTCGGTCTGGATTGAATCCTGGGCCTGCTTTTTTGTTCCCACAAAAATAATGCTGCCACCTTCGGCAACAAGATCGCGCACATAGTTATAGGCCACATCCATCAGTTTAACGGTTTTCTGCAGGTCGACAATGTAAATCCCGTTACGTTCAGTGAAGATGTAGTTTTTCATCTTCGGGTTCCAGCGGCGGGTTTGATGACCGAAATGAACCCCCGCTTCCAACAGCTGTTTCATGCTTACCTTGGCCAATCTTTCTCCTCCTTTTGGTTTTAACCACCGTCCGCTTCATTGCCTCGGTCCAAGCATTATGCCAACCGGACCGGGCTCGACAGACGTGAGTTTTCTAAATTACCACGGGTAGTATAGCACAGTTCGCTTCTGATCGCAATGAAAAATTGGCCTGGTTGTTGCCTGGGAGAAGAGATTGTTATAAAATCTAACGGTAACAGCAAACTGGAGGGTAAAAATGGCCCAAATCCGACCATTCAGGGGAATCAGGTTCAACCCGGACATGGTAAAAAATCTCGGCGCCGTTATAACACCGCCATATGATACGATCGATCCGGATGAACAGGAACGCCTGCACCAAAAAAGTCCTTATAATATTATCCGTATAGAATACGGCAAGAATCGCCCCAAAGACGATGAAACCGACAACCGCTATACCAGGGCATCTGCCGCACTCCGTCAGTGGCTGGAGAGTGACATTTTAAAGCCTGACAAACAGGGCAGATATTATTTCTTTGAACAATCATTCATTTACCAGGGTGAAAAATACTGCCGCCGTGGAATCTTTGCCGCTCTTAAGCTCAAACCTTACAGTACCAAAGAAGTACTGCCCCACGAATCAACCATGGCCGGCCCCAAGAAAGATCGTCTAAGACTTTTATGGCATACCGCCTCAAATATCAGTCCAATTTTTACCCTGTATCCCGACCCCGCCAATCGAAGCGCTGAATTTTTTAGCAAGGTCAAGAATACCACACCGCTTGCCGAAGCAAGCGATCAACCCGGTCGGAGCTACCGGCTCTGGGCTGTCGATGATCCTACCCTGCAAGAGGAATTGACCGATTACATCGGCAAGCAGTCACTGCTGATAGCCGATGGACATCACCGTTACGAAACTGCTTTGGATTTTTACCGGCAGTCAGACCCCGACCTTTTGGCCGGGGCCGGTTTTATTCTTGCCGCCCTGGTCAGCATGAAAGACCCGGGACTTTTAGTGCTGCCCACCCATCGCCTGCTGAATGATCTCAGCCCCGCCTTAAGAAATATTTTGCAGGACCAAATAGCGGCTAATTTTAATGTTCAAGATATGGGCGATTCAAAAAACCTTTCCTCCAACCGCTTCTTCAACGCATTGAAAGAGGTGAGCAGTAAAAACCGCGGCTTCGCATTTTTGGATGCTCAGCAAACCGCCCTGCTAACACCGCTTTTCGAAAGCGATGATCTTCCCGTGAAAATCCTGCACGAACAGCTGATCAACCCGGTGCTGAAAAATGGCGGCAGCCTTCACTTTTCTCACGATTTTAAAGCTGTTTTCGACGAACTTTTTGAGCGGCGGGCCGATGCCGCCTTTGTTCTCGATGCCGTACCGATTGATGAAGTTTATGAGCGGGCCCGCAGGGGCCGGCTTATGCCGCAGAAGTCAACCTACTTTTATCCCAAGCTTCCCGGCGGCCTGGTCATTTATCACATGGGCTTAAGCCGGGTCTCCGGCAAACAAATTCAAAGATAAATTGAAAGTAACTGCTCAGCCTGTTGTCCTTGTTGAGTGAAAAGCTGTGCCATGGGGACGGTTCGAGCGTTCCTGAGCGCAGCGAAGGCCGAAGGGAAAACGATGGAACCGTCCCCTATGGCATAGCGGGTTAGGCCTGAGTAG
>PUNU01000007.1 GCA_003551865.1 Syntrophomonadaceae bacterium | reverse complement strand
GATTACGGCAATTCCGGCCAGGGCCAAAACAGCCCCGATAACGGCCTGAAGGGTGATCTTTTCGGCAAAAAGAAAGCGGGAAGCGACAATTACAAACAGGGGATGGGTGGAAACAAACAGCACCGAATGGGCGATAGAGGTGAACCCCAGGGAAGCGATCCAGGCATAAAAATGGCCGGCCAGAAAAAAACCCCCCAGGACGGCCAGGCCTGTTTCAGGGCCGCTTAGGCGGCGCAGTTCACCGTGCTCGAGGGTAAGCGCCGGTGGAGCGACAATGAAAGTGGTTATGAGCAGGCGGTAGGCGGCGATAACCAGGGCCGGTGCGGTGGCCAGGCGGATGAAAATGGCGCTGAAAGATATGGCCACAACCGCAGCGGGCAGAGCGAGAGCTTTGATCGATGAAGGCACTTCTTTCACAGGCACACCACACCCTCTATTGGACTGGTGGACCGGTTACCGGCCGAAGATAAAGTCCTCGGTCATCTGGTAGGCCCGATAATCGGGATGCTGGCGGGGCGGGTGTTTGGAAAAATAGGCGGAAGGCCCCTCCAGCGGACCTCCCTCTCCTCTTTGCAAAGCCAGCTTACAGCAGCGGATGGCGTCAATGGCAATGCCGGCAGAGTTAGGTGAATCTTCAACGCTTAAACGCATTTCCAGGTTAACCGGCATGTTGCCGAAGATCTGCCCTTCCATGCGCAAAAAGCAAACCTTGTTGTCTTTCTGCCAGGAAACGTAATCGCTGGGGCCGATATGGATGTCGCGGTCGGACAGGCGCTCGGCGGCCGCCGACTGGACGGCTTCGGTCTTGGAGATGCGCTTGGTGGCCAGCCGCTTGTGGTTGGTCATGTTTAAAAAGTCGGTGTTGCCCGCGGTGTTGAGCTGGTAGGAGCGCTCGAGCTTAACCCCGCGCCTTTTAAACAGCTCGGCCAGGGCGCGGTGGATAATGGTGGCGCCCATCTGGGATTTGATATCGTCACCGATAATGGGCACATTTTTTTCCGCAAAACGGGCGGCCCAGCGGGGATCACTGGCGATGAAAACAGGAATGTTGTTAATAAAGGCCAGCCCGGCATCGAGGGCACATTCGGCGTAAAAACGGGTGGCTTCTTCAGAGCCCGCCGGCAGGTAGTTGAGCATGATTTCAGCCCCTGAGCTGCGCAGGATCTCGACGATTTCATCCTTTTCCGGTTCCCGCTCTTTGGCGGGGACAAAGGTGTAATCCTCATCAAAACCGCTCATGTGTTTGGAGAAACCGTCAAGTATTTTACCCATTCTCACTTCCACCCCGCCTGGCGGAAGATCGGGGTAAAAAGCCGCAGCACAGTTGGGCGGGGCAAAAACAGCCCGGGAGAGATCCCGGCCCACTTTGCGTTCATCTATATCAAAGGCGGTTGTTACTTCTATATCATAAGGGCGGTAACCGCCGATTTCCCAGTGCAATAGTCCGACAGCATCGTTTTTTTTCCGGTCGCGGTAGTAGTGGATTCCCTGAATCAGCGCGCTGGCACAGTTGCCAACTCCGACTACGGCAATTTTTATCCTGGACATTTACTGATCCCTCTTCCTGCAGTGATTGTGCTAGTTTTATATTCAAAAAATATTATAACGTATGATTCAAGATAAGGGAAATAAATGCGCAAAATGCAGGATTGGGGGTTACCAAGCCAGAATCCTAAAAGCAGAACAGCGGCCGGTGCCGGATAAAATTGACTAAAATATGGGAGGGGAATACTGTGAGCAGGAAAATGGAATTGGCCGGGCGAAACGAGAGCATGGAGCTGTTTCGCCTGGAAACCGAACCTTTTGGAACCAACACCTATGTTGTCATCTGCCGGGAGAGCAGTAAAAGCCTGCTTGTCGACACGCCCGGGGATGCCCAAGCAATCAAGGAAAAACTCAAAGATACCGCGGTGCAGTATATTTTGCTGACCCACGGCCATCCGGATCATGTCATGGCGCTGGAAGAACTATACTACGCCCTGGAAGCACCGCTGGCAGCACATCAAGGCGATGCCGGCAGGCTGCCGGTAAAAGCGGATCAACTGCTCCGGGACGGGTATACAATCGAATGCGGGAAGCTGGCTCTCAAGGTTATGCATACTCCCGGGCACACGCCCGGCAGCCTGTGTTTCCTCATCGGCAAATACCTGCTCTCCGGAGATACGATCTTCCCCGGAGGTCCCGGCAAGACCAATTCGCCGCAGGATTTTAAAACCATCTATGCTTCGATCCGGGAAAAAATCCTGACCCTGCCCAATGAAACAATCGTTTTGCCCGGACACGGCGAACCGACAGATATCGGAACGGAGCGGGCTTTGATTGAACAATTCGAAGCTGCCGGGTACAATGAAGACCTTTGTGGGGACGTTACCTGGCTCGGCGGCACCTGAACCGGCGTCATGGAAAGCACCGGATGGGTCGGCGATTGAGCAGGCATTCACCTGTTTTTTTACCAGGGGATTTCGGCGCGGTGGAAAGCTTCTGCCAGGGCAAAATCCTGGTCGCGGGCGGCATCTTCAGCCCGCTGGCGCAACCACTGTTCAATCGCGGGGAAATGGTGGCCGCCCACCTGGCTGTCGTGGCAGCGCAGGGCGGCCAGCTTGGTTTCAAAGGTAGCGGTTATGTCGGAAAAGTAATTGGGATTTTCACTGGCCCAGAGCAAAACCTCTTTGACTTTGTGGGGCATCAGGCCGGTTTCAAAGAGATCGGGATATGAAAGGTGGTCGCGGGCATATGGGAAGGCGGCATCGAGGACTACCTGGCCGGTAATGCGGTGATCACGGTGCCAGATATAACGGCGGTAAGGATCGGCGGTAACCAGGGTATCGGGCCTGTAGATGCGGATCAAACGCACTATTTCCCGGCGAAAGGGGTGGTCGTCCTCCAGGGTCTGGTCCCCATAGCCGAGGAATACAACTTCTTTTACACCCAGCAGGTCTGCCGCGGCCTGCTGTTCTTTTTGCCTGGTTTTAGCAAGATCTTCCGGTTTTGTGTTAAGATCACTGGTGCCCTTCTCCCCGGCAGTGCAGATCACATAAACCACTTCCTTGCCTTCTTTGACCCAGCGGGCAACCGACCCGGCAGCCCCAAACTCCGAATCGTCGGGGTGGGGGCTGATGATCATGATGTCCGCCTGTTTACCGCTTTGCGAGCGCGATTGGTTCATCGTATTTACCGCCTTTATGGCTGCATTAACCGGCAGCCGGCATCTTCTGCCGGTGTCTGTTGAATGATCCAGTGCCCTGTCATTTAAGTTTGTTCTGTTTTTAATTCACAGCTGTGGCAAGCCGGCGCTCGCGGATCACTCGCCTGTAATTCCTAACGGCTCCCTTTATGTTCGCTTCCGGCTTGCAACATCTCCTATAGATAAAGAGTTTTGATAATCTCAGGGTATGGCTGACAGGAGCCCCGGTTTATTCCTTGCTGACCAGGTGGACATCGGTCTGCGGGTAGGGAATATTGATGCCTTCCCGGTCAAAAGTGCGCTTGACTTCTTCCATTACTGCAAAGTAGATCGTCCAGTAATCTTCCTTTTTACACCACATTCTGTAGTAGTAAATTATAGCGCTGTCGCCGTGCTCACCCATCACCACCTGGGGCGGTGGATCGTCGAAGACCAGCGGATGGTTGCGGGCAATATCCAGCAGCAGCGTTTTTACCCTGTCAATATCGGCTTCGTAACCGACCCCGATGACAAAATCGATCCGCCTTACGGGGTTGGCGTTGTAGTTAATTGTACTGCTGTTCGAAAGGTTGGCGTTGGGCACAATAATCCTTTTATTGTCGGGTGTGTCCAGCAAGGTGTAAAATATCTGGATTTCTTTTACGGTACCGGCAAATCCAGCCGCTTCAATATAATCCCCGACCCTGAAGGGCTTGAGAAGAAGGATCAGGGTACCGCCGGCAAAGTTGGCCAGGCTCCCCT
This sequence comes from Syntrophomonadaceae bacterium, assembly GCA_003551865.1. The sequence goes on along the minus strand of PUNU01000007.1, from coordinate 4,538 downwards.
GCAGGGCCAGGCCTACGGCAAAAGCCATGGCCCCCAAAACAGCTATAAATGATGTCATCGCCACACCAAGCATCGAAGCGATGGATATAACCAGCAGGATCTGCAGGGTGACCCTGACCAGGGCAACCAGGAACGATTGCAGGGTGGGCTCCGTTTCGCTCTTTTCCAGCCTCCCGGCCACAACATTGCTGATCAGGAGAATAATTCTCAACCCGACCAGCAGAACAATAACAGCGAGCAGTATTCTCGAACCATAAGTAATCAGGGCTTCATAAAAGAATTCAAGATCCATGATCCACCATCCTATCTGTAGATAGTTTTTGGCGCTTTAAAAAAATTTATTCCGGGCCCGACCATATACTGCCGACACTTCAGCAGCAGCTTTTTGCGCCGGCGCCGTTGGACAATATGGCGTAAAAAGTTTAAGTTATTGACATTATAGATCCAAAGCCGTGGTTGGATCAACGTTACTGGTATTATATTGTATTTATTGTTAATCCTGCTCCCCGATGATTTGAAAAATGCGCAGGAATAATTAAAGGTTCCGGCAGAGCCGGACCAGTTCACGGGCGGCGGCGGGCCAGCTAAAATCAGCCAGGGCCTCTTTGATCCGTCCCTGGGCAATCGGGCCGGGTTTGATCAGCATCTCCCGGATTGCGGCAGCCCATCGATCCGGCCTGCGGTCCTCGATCAGGCGGCCCACAGCTTCCGGTTTATGCGGTTTGATCAACTCCGGCAGAATGCCGACGGGCCCGGCGACAACCGGGGTACCACAGGCAATTGATTCTAGGGCCACCAGGCCAAGGCTTTCGTAGTGGGAGGGCAGGACGGTTACTGCGGCGGCATTGTAGTAGAGGGGTAATAGTTTGTGTTCGATTACGCCTTTAAAATCGATTTTTCCGGCCAGGCCGAGAGCTGCGGCAGTTTCCTTTAACCGGACCACCTGCTCCCTGCTTTTCTCGTCCCCGCCGGCAAAGCACAGCCTGAAGTAGTCCTCCTCCGGCAAAAGTGCGGCGGCTTCCATTAGCAAATCCAGGCCTTTAACCGGTTCGATTCTTCCTGCAGACAAGATGATTTTCTCCCGGCCTGCAGCAACCCGGTTTCTTGCTGCACCTCGATCAAGGGGCTTAAAGAGAGAACGGTCGACCCCACAGGTAATATTTTTTACTTTTGCCGGATAAAGTCCGTAATAGTCAAGAAGGTTTTCTTTTTCCCGTTCGGCCGCCGTAATAACCAGATCACAATCGCCGGCCAGCCTTTCTTCTTCCCGCAGGCGCTCATAGGGTTCGTTTTCACCGGGGCAGGTTTCGTTTTTTGCTCTGCCGAGGGTATGGAACATGACCAGGTGGGGAACGGACCACTTTTTGCTGAGAATATCTCCGACACAGCCCGATATCCAATAGTGGCTAAAAATCAAGTCGTAGGCCGCACCTTCGCGGCGGCAAAGCCGATCAATGGCGGCGGCAATCTGTTCGCAGTGGGGATACAGCTCGTCTTTGCGCAGGTAGCCGAGGCCGTCATCCGGGCGAAGAAGACGGGCATTCGGGGCAATGGACTCAACCGCCTGCTCACAGGGCTCCGCGGCCCGGGTAAACAGATCGACACGGTGGCCTTCTTCTCCCAGAGCCCCGGAGAGACCGCACAGGTAAGTGCTCATCCCGCCGGTATCCTTGCTCCCGGCCCGCCCCAAAGGTGAACTGTGGATGCTTAATAATGCCATACTTAGTGGTTTGATGTTTCTCCCCCCGGTAAACCAGTGCCCCGTCAATAAATTTTTGTCCAGGTTTTTATTTGCAAATAATAAAGCCGGCGCTCACCCGACACTCAGCTCTTTAATAACCCGCCTATATTTTTTCCGGCTGTTTGCCGTAAACAAAGCCGGCTGAGTACCGGAGTCGGGCCGTCCTACGGCGCGCTTTATATGGAGTGCGCCGGGCCGCCCAAAACTGATCAGCTCATTGTGATATGAACACTGTAAATGGGAACAGGGGTTCCGCCAAGGCGCCTTTTGTACACTTCACGGCCCTTTAAAAAATCGAAGGTTTCTTTTCCTTTTTCAATGCTTTCTTTCAGGCAGAACACTTTGCAAAGCAGGCCGGCGCTTAAATCGCCATACCCGGGATTGAATCCGCTGTTGTAAAGGTGGATGTGTCCCCGATAGTCGAAGTATAAAACGGCGGCGGCAGCTGTGCCGTCGATTTCGAGCAGGCCGAAACGGGCAAGCCCGGCACGGGCGGTGACATCGACCAGGATCCGAAAGAAATCTTCTGCCTGCGAAGTTAAAAAGGCGGCTTTCTCCGGATGCTTTTTAAAAAGCTCCAAAAACTGCGGGAAAAAATCCTGTACGGCCTGGTATTCGTCGATGACCGTATAGCGGTAAACTTCCGCTTCATTTTCCAGCCGCCGCAGCTTGCGCCTTATTTCATGCCTCTGCTTTTTTTTCAATCCGGCCAGGTAATCTTCCCAGGTGGACGGCAGGGGCAGTTCAAATGTTTCATCTTCCCGGGTGTAGTTTGCCGTACAGCCTGGATTATGAACACCGGGTTCGGCAAATAACCCGCTAAAAACGGCGGCCTCCGGGCGCTGGCCATCCAGCTCCAGCCGCTCAATACCGTTTTTCCCCAACTCGGCGAGAAGAATTTCAAAAAACCGGGGTTCCTTGCCGGGCAGGGTAATAAAATCGAGGTAGTCACAAACATCTTTACTGCCCGGGAAGCGAGCACGGTGCCCTTTTAGCACCAGGGGGGCGAGCCCGATTAACCGGGAGTCCTCCCAAAGTGACCTTAAATACAGGCGGTATTCTTTACCAAAGGCATCCCACCAGGCCTGAAGCCAGAGCGGCGTGACAAAGAGCACCGGCCAGTTAAGGCCCCAGTTTGGATCATTGTAATAATCGACCAGGCTATCTATGCTTTCTTCCTTGATTTTTACAGTCATCCGTTTCCTTTCCGTCCACCGGCAGCTGCGTCTATTTTAAGTAGACAACAATATGAATCAGGCCGCTGTCCCACTTGCGGTCGTACTCGAGGCCCAGCTTTTCAATCAGGCGGAAAACCGGGGTGTTGTCAGGCAGGACATCGGCCGTAAAGGTATGCAATCCCTCGCTTTTGGCCACTGTAACCAGGTAGGAGAACAGTTCGAAACCGATCCCCTTGTTCTGGAAGTCATCACGCACAACGATTGACACTTCGGCCGAAAGAGTGTTTTCCCCGATGCAGTACTGGGCTATCCCGGTGACCACTTCCTGGCCAAGGTATCTTCTTACAGCCAGGATGACCATTTCTTTTGTGTAATCAATAATCACGAAGTGCTTCTGCAGTTCCTCGTGCGTCAAATGCCGCCTGATTGAGAGAAACCGCTGGTACATGCTTTTATCCGAAAGGGCGTAAAAGAAATCTTTGATCAGGGTTTCGTCGCTGATCTTCACCGGGCGCAGGAATATGCGGATGTTGCGAGCAGTAGTGCGGTAAGTTTCCAGATGCTCGGGGTATTCGCCCTTTTCACCGGGGTAAAAGGCCTGGTCTTTATAAATCAGGTTCCTTTTTTTCGCTTCTTCGATCAGCCAGGGTCTGAAATCGGGGTGGGCAACGGCGATCAGGGCCATGGCCCGCTCCCTGATGTTTTTACCGTGCAGGTAGGCAATGCCGTACTCGGTAACCACGTAATAAAGATCGCCCCTGGTCAGGGTCACCCCTGCTCCTTCTTTCAAGGCGGGGACGATACGCGAGGTTTTTTTATCGCGGGTGGTCGACTGGAGGGCCAGGACATTTTTGCCGTACGGGGCCAGAACGGCCCCACGCATAAAGTTTGCCTGGCCGCCGATACCGCTGTAAAAAGTGCTGCCAAGCGATTCGGCCGTGGCCTGTCCGCTTAAATCTATCTCCAGGCCGCTGTTTATGGCGGTCATATGTTTATGATCACCAATAACCAGGGGGTTGTTGGTGTAATCGATCTCTTTAAAGAGGATCATCGGGTTGTCGTGAATATAGTCGTATGTTTTTTTGGTGCCCATACAAAACGCGGCAACCAGCTTGCCGCGGTCCCTGTTTTTCATGGTGTTGTCTATAACGCCTTTTTCGATCAGGTCGATAACCCCGTCACTGAGCAGTTCGGTATGCACCCCCAGGTGGCGTTTTTCTTCCAGGCAGGCAAGGATACCGTCGGGCACAGTACCATAACCGATTTGGATGGTATCTCCGTCCTCAACGATTTGCGCGGTGTAATGCCCGATCTTATTGACCACGTCGGGATCCACCGCCGGCGGAGTATATTCGAGGATCGGCTCGTCGAAAAAAACAGCATGATCCAGCTCGTCAAGGTGGACAAAGGTATCACCGTGCACCCGCGGCATGGCTGAGTTGATCTGGGCGATGACCAGGTCGGCATTTTCAACGGCGGCCCGGGTTATATCCAGGCTTATGCCCAGGCTGCAGTAGCCGTGTTCATCCGGCGTCGACACCTGGACCAGGGCTACATCAACCGGGACATGGCGGCGCCGAAACAGGGTGGGTACGTCGGAAAGAAAAATTGGGGTGTAG
>PUNU01000280.1 GCA_003551865.1 Syntrophomonadaceae bacterium | reverse complement strand
CGGGCAATTTCTTTAAGGCTTTCCACCAGCCGGTGGTCTGAGATAGAAGCGGAGTCCATGATTTTTATGGCCACCCCTTCATTCATTCGGGTTACGTATTCGGCCTCTTCACCGCCGGGGAAATCCGCCGCCAGGGTTACATCCAGGGCCAGGCCCAGGTTGGGAACAATGCCGTACGCGGAAGTTAAAGCTCCCCGCAGGCCGACTTCTTCCTGTACTGTGGCCACCGGGTAGATATCGGCATAATGCCCTTCAAGCTTCTTTATTGCTTCCAGCATGACAAAAACTCCAACCCGGTCGTCCATGGCTTTGGAGCTGTAAGCGTCTCCGATCCGGGCAAACTTCTGCCTGAGGGTGACCGGGTCGCCTATTTCAACTGTCTCCTTGACACGCTCGGCTGGAAGACCGAGGTCAACGAAAAAATCCTTGATCTGGAGCTGCTTTTTCTTTTCTTCTTCGGTGAGGATATGGATCGGTTTGGTGGCTGGGTTTAGGTTGCCGACCAGGTCTTCTTTTCCGTGGACCACTACTCTCCGGCCCATCAGGGTACGGGTGTCGAAGCCGCCGACCGGCTGCAGCCGGATAAACCCCTTGTCATCGATATATTTGACCAGAAAGCCGATCTCGTCCATATGGGCGGCAAGCATAATCTTGCCGCTGCCGGATCCCTTTTTCAAACCGATCAGGTTGCCCAGGTTGTCGGATCGGACCTCTTCGCAGATTTCTTCCAGCTCTTGTTTGACCACTTCCCTGATTCTTTCTTCTCTTCCCGCTACTCCGGGGGTCTGGGTAAGCTTTACCAGCAGTTCCACTGATGCCGCCTCCTTTTAAAATAATAGATAACAGCTTATTTTAATCCAGTATATTTGATAACCGCTTCTCATGCAAAAACAACACAGAGGGACGGTTCTCTTGTGTTGTAACACAGGGGGACGGTTCTCTTGTGTTGTAATATTTTTCTTGTTCTGCTATTATGTTAGAGGGTGATCATATGCCAAGAAGTGCCAGAAAAAAAAGCAGCACAGGGATTTATCACATTGTTCTCAGGGGTATTAACAAGCAACCAATATTTATTGACGATGAAGATAACCGCGTTTTTCTTATGAAACTCCTCGCTTACAAAAAAAACGGCGCGTATGAGATTTATGCTTACTGCTTGATGAACAATCATATTCACCTTTTAATGAAAGAAGGAAATGAAAGTTTAGGCACAGCTTTTCGAAGAATCGGAGCAAGCTATGTGTACTGGTATAACTGGAAATATGACAGGATAGGTCACCTTTTCCAGGATCGCTATAGAAGCGAGACTGTGGAGACAGACGACTACTTTTTGACCGTGATGCGATATATCCACCAAAATCCTGTCAAAGCCGGAATGGTAGATGAGGTTCAGACCTATCCCTGGAGCAGTTACCGGGAATATACAGGAAAGCCGGCTTTATGCGACACCGGGTTTGCTCTTAAGATGTTTTCTAAGGATACAGAGGAAGCACTTAAATTATGGGTGAGATTCAACCATGAAACTACAAATGAAAAATGTTTGGAATACGACAATGCAAGAAGATTAAATGATTCTGAAGCAGTAGATTTGATTGCAAGCATTGGCGGAGTAAAAAAACCCGAAGAAATTAAAGATCTAGGAAAACAAAAAAGGAATGTTATTATTAAGAAGCTAAGAGAAAATGGTATGTCGATCAGGCAGATTGAAAGGTTGACCGGTGTAAGCTTTGCTGTAATAAGAGAGTTATAAGCAGGCGGGCTGATTTTTGTTTCATCAACAACACAAAAGAACCGTCCCCTTGTGTGTGTGTTGTAAAGGAGTTAAACTGACCCGGACATGACCAGGCAAAAAATCCCGAGCAATTTACACAGTGCCTTTTTTAAGCAAAAGGCTGAAAAACTCCTGTTTTTAAAAGATGAGCTGGAAAAGTATAATCATTCCCTGTATTTTGTCGGTGGCTGCGTCAGGGATGCCTTGCTGGGAGTCAAACCAAAGGATTATGACTTGACTACCTCTGCTCCTGTTGAATTGGTCGAACGGATTGTTAAAAGCAAGGGGTACAGCACGGTTGATATTGGCAGAGAACACGGAACTGTGGGTTTCTACAAGGGAAAAGAGTTTTACGAAGCAACCACATTTCGCAAGGATGTCCACTGTGATGGGAGGTGGGCGCAGGTAGAATTTGTTGACAGTTTGTATGAAGACTCCCTGCGCAGGGACTTCACCATAAACTCTCTTTACCTCGATTTCGATAAGAATATTATTGACTATCATGGGGGAGTTGAGGATCTGGAAAAACAAGTGGTCAAATTCGTTGGAGATCCGCAAAGCCGAATCAAAGAGGACTACCTGAGAATATTGCGGTTCTTCAGGTTTGCTACAGTTTTTTCCAAGGCAAATTTCGATGAGGATTCATTTTGCGCGGCAACGGATGTCAACAACCTGGATGGTTTGGCCAATATTAGCAGGGAAAGAATAAGAGAAGAGTTGTTTAAAATTGCATCGGCCCACAATGCCAGGCAAATATTTAAGCTAATGATAGAAAATGGTGTTTTGGAAAAATGCGGTTTCTTTATCACCAACCGGGAAGTTTTCCTCGATAAGCTAAGAATTGATTTAATTGCCTCGTTTGCTTCGCAAATTGGTCACGCAGAGGTAGAAGCAGTTTCCAGGCAGCTGGTATTATCCAAAAAAGAAAAGCTTTCTTTGGCATACCTGGTTAAGAACAAGAATAAAAACAGGAAACTCCTGGACTATTTGCTGGATTACCATCATTACGAGGTGAATGTTGATGATATTATTCGCCTGTTGAAATATAAAAATGAAGACGTGGAAAAATTTTTAGGATTGCTCGAGCATGTGCCCCCTTACGACGGCAGCTATGTTAAAGAAAAATGTGGATTTACCGGGGTTGAGGTGGGCAGAAAGCTGTTGGAACTTAGGAAAAAATGGTTGGAAGATTTGCTGCACAGCAACACCTAAGATGAAAAACAACACAAAAGAACCGTCCCCCTGTGTTGTGATTGGGAGGAGTTTAGCATGGAAAAGCCTTTGGGCGTATCCGGGAAAGCGGTAATAAGCAAAGAAGGCAAAATACTTTTGCTGCAGCGTTCGTTGAATGACAGTTTTGACCCCGGCTTATGGGAGCTGCCGGGCGGCAAACTGGACTACGGGGAAGACCTTTTGGAGGCCTTAAAAAGAGAAGTAGAAGAAGAAGTAGGCCTGCAGATCAAGGTGGGAAGGCCTTTTAAAACCTGGCATTTTTACAAGGAGCCGTTCTGGGTAACGGGTATCACCTTTCTCTGCGATTATACGGGCGGCACCGTGGTTTTAAGTCCAGAACATGAAGATTATGCCTGGATTGAACCCGCAAAATACAGCGAATACCCGCTTAGCAAAGCGGTAAAAGAACAGCTCGAAGCGTACCTGGAACTCAGCTAGGACTTGGATTTTCAAGAAAGTAAAAAATATTTGTTTCCGCCAGAGTAGGCATGACCGGGAAGGTAGTGTAAACTTTAGGTAGGTTTCGAGTAAACTTGGCTGGTTGACATGCAATACAGAATATTGCTATAATCATTTAACTAAAAACAATTTCCAATATCCTCGACTTTGCACCAGGGCTTTTTACATTTTTTAAATTCCATTTTTATAGACAGGATTTCACGGCCACCTTTTAACTGCTGAGAGGAGGACCCCATGGTGCACGATGTTTTTATATCCTATGCTTCTAAAGACAAGGCGATAGCGGATGCCGCGTGTGCCGCCCTGGAGGCGGCTAAAATAAGGTGCTGGATTGCGCCGCGTGATATTCACTCCGGAGAAAACTGGGTCGAGTCTATAACCAGGGCTATTAAAGCCAGCCGCGTGATGGTCCTGATCTTTACTGAAAGCTCCAACCAATCAAAGCAGGTTGCCAAGGAGCTGACCCTGGCCGTAAATTCGGAAACGATCGTTGTTCCCTTTAAAATAGATGACATACTTCCCAGCGGGGTAATGGAGTATTACCTCTCCGATACTCACTGGCTTGATGCCATAAATCCGCCGACAGAAAAGCAGATCTATAACCTGGTGGAGACGGTCAAGTACATCCTTGGCGACAAAGAAGCGCTTCCGCCAACCTCGGAATATGACAGGGCTGCTGCCGCACTTAAGCCTGCCGGGCAGGTGGGCAAAACCGGGATCCCTCCTGCCGGAGAGAAAAAAGAAGGCCTGGTGATAGGTTCAATACTGGCCGCAGCACTGCTGCTTTTTGGTATTCTTTATTTTTCAGGGGTCCTGCCTGATGACAAAGATGAAGCTGAGTTTGAAGAGGTAGAAGCCGAAAAAGTTGAGGAGGTAGAAGCTGAAAAAGTTGAAGAGATTAAAGCTAATGATGTTGTCCCGCTAGAAGGGGACATTATTGTTACGAGCACAAAAGACAGCGGAGAAGGCACTCTGCGCCGGGCTTTACAGGAAGCCAGGCCCGGCGATGTCATCACTTTCGACCCCTGGGTTTTCCCGCCCAATGATCCGGCCACCATTTACGTGGAAAGTAACCTTCCTCCCATTTACCAGGGTAACATTACGATTGATGCCAGCAATGCGGGAGTTATTTTGGACGGCTCTCGCGCTAAAGAAAAAGACAACTTCTTGGAAGGCCTGTGGATTGAATCGCCTGATAATGTGGTTATGGGCCTGCAGATTGTCAATTTCAGATTATTTGACGAATTTATGGGTGCCGGCATCTTGCTTATAGGCCCTTCAGCACAGGATAACATCATTGGCGGTGACCGCACAGTAGGGGCCGGCCCGATCGGCCAGGGAAACCTGTTGAGCGGTAACGATGTGGGAATCGATATAACTGAAGAAGCTTCCAATAATGTCATTACTGGCAACCTCATCGGTACAGATGCAAGCGGAAACAATCCCTACAACCACTTTGGAAATGAGTTTGCCCTTATAGTCGACTTTGGAGCCTTCGACAACATTATTGGCCCGGGTAATGTCATAGCTTTTAACTACTGGGCTGTGGTGATCGGAAATATAGAGGAAGACTGGGGAACAACTGGCAATACAGTAACTCGTAATAGTATATATGATAATTTCTATAAATCCATTTTACTCGATGATGGAGGCAATCTTCAATTGCCCGCCCCCAAAATCACTGAGTTTGACCTGGAAGGCGGAACTGTTAAGGGCACAGCCACTGCGGGATGCACGATAGAGATCTTTACCGGCAGCTGCAGTGGTGGGGAAACCTATGAAGGCTCTGCGGAGGCAGATGAAAACGGAAACTTCTCATTTTCAGCAGCATATCCCTTAAGCGGGCCCAATATTACCGCTACCGCAACCGACCCTGACGGCAACACCAGCGAATTTTCCGCACCTGCTACCAGGTGATTAAATATCTACGCACATAACCGCATATGACTCCAAAAGTTTTTTGCGTCCTCTTATCCCGGCGCGACACCGCCCGGTTCGCAACAGGCAAAATGGCCAAAGGTTAATTGGCAACAAATAAAAAGGGTTGATCTAATTCACGTCGAAATTTATTCATAATATAAAAATATATGGCAATCTTAACACGGGCGGATTGATGATAATTCCCTATAAAATTATACTGGCCGGGAGAGGGCGATGGGGGCAAAAAACCATGTAATGAAAAAAGACTGGCGCAAGCGGCTGCGGGCTTTTAAGCGAAAGCGGCTTAATCCGTTCTGGCTAAGTGTCAGATGGCCGTTGATCGGTGGGACCTGGGCTTTTGCCCTAATACTTGGCTATATCGGTTTCTACAGGTATTCACTGGTTACCGGGCAGGAAAGTACCATACTGGATATTTTTTACCGGGCCATGCAGTTGATCGTGATGCAGTCGGGGGATGTGGAAGGTTTTGTCCCCTGGCAGCTGAATATGGCCCGCTACCTGCTGCCCATACTGGCCGCCTATGCCGCTATCCAGGCCCTGCTCGCAGTTTTTCGCGAGCAATGGCAGCAGCTAATGATTCGCTTTGCCAGGAATCATGCTGTGATTTGCGGTCTCGGTGAAAGGGGAATGCAGATCGCAAAAGAATTCCTGGATAATGGTTACCGGGTGGTGGCAATCGAAGGAGCCGAAGATAATTCCAATATCAGCCAGATCTGCGACCAGGGTGCGGTAGTCTTAACCGGTGATGCCACCGATGCAAGCCTGCTTCGTAAAACCAGGCTGCACCGGGCCCGCTATCTTTTTGCTGTTTGCGCCGATGACGGGACAAATGCCGAAATAGCCCTCCATGCACGCGACCTGGCCCTGCTCCGCAGGGGAGGGCCCCTTACCGCTTATGTACATGTCGTCGATCTGGAGCTGTGCAACTTGCTCAGCGGTTGGTGCTTTGCCGCAACCGAAACCGATCTATACAGGTTGGAATTTTTTAATGTCCTTGAAAGAGGAGCGCGGCTTATTTTAAAGGCTTACCCACCTTTTACAGAGCCTGCCGGGCGGGAGGACAGCTCCCCCCGCTTTCTGATTGTCGGCCTCGGCAGGTTGGGAAAAAGCCTGCTCGTGCAGGCGGCGCGAAACTGGTGGTTGAAAAATGGCAGCAGCAGTAGACGCCTGCGTATCGCAGTGATTGACAGTGAAGCGGAGAGCAAGCTCGAACTTTTACGCCTGCAGTATCCCCGCCTGGACAAGGCCTGCCGGATAGAGTCCTGGCAGATGAGCGACGATTCACCTTGGTTTGAAAAGGGCAACTTCCTCTATGATGCCGGAGGTAACTGTGATCTCAGTGCAGTTTATATTTGTTTCGCTGATGATTCAAGTGCCCTGGTCAAGGCGCTTACCCTGCATCACAAAATCAAAGAATACAAAGTGCCGCTGGTGGTCCGCATGAGTCGGGATGCCGGCCTGGCTTCCGTGCTCAAAGAAGATCACGAAACTCTCGATTTTGGGCAAATCCACGTGTTTAGCCTGCTCAACAAAACCTGCAGCCTGGATGCACTGCTGGGAGGCAGCCAGGAAATCCTGGCCCGGGCTATTCATGAAGACTATGTATGGCAGCAGCGGGAGCAGGGGGTTGCCGTGGAAGAAAACCCGTCCGTGGTGGGTTGGGAAGATCTGCCCGAATCTTTGAAGGAATCAAACCGCAGTCAAGCTGCCAGCATCGAAGACAAGCTTAAGGCTGTCGGCTGCGGACTCCAACCTTTGACCGATTGGGAACTGGCCCACTTTGAGTTCAGCCCGGAAGAACTTGAACAGCTGGCAAAGATGGAGCATGAGCGCTGGATTAATGAAAGGAAACGCCAGGGTTGGAGATATCATCCCGATCCGAAAAATTTAAAAAAGAAAACCAGCCCTTACCTGCTTCCCTGGGACAAACTTCCCGAGGAAGCAAGGGTATATAATATTAATACAGCCCGCAATCTGCCCTTGTACCTTGCCCGGGTGGGGTATCAAATATACAGAAGAACCTGAAGGGTTGAGTTTGTTCGGCAGCGGCCGGGCCTGTTGGTTGATACAGAGCTTGTAAAAGCTCTAACTGTTTAATGCCGGGATTTTACGAAAATTAAACCGGGAGGTGGTTTTATGTCCGGGGGAGAAGAAACTGGCAGTGTAGAATGGACCCGTTTACAGGTCGAGGAATATACAAAGCGTTTCCCCAAGTATGTTCTCTTTGGGCAAGTAATGGAAAAGATCCTAAAAAAAGCGGCAAAGAAGTATGCCCCCCTGGCCATTGTGCAAACCCGGCCCAAGGGTATCAGCAATTTTGCCGAAAAGTGCCAGCGTAAAAAAGATAAGAGTGACGATCCGGTTAACCAGTTTACCGACCTTTGCGGCGGAAGAATCATTGTCCATACTGTGGAACAGGTAAACGATATTTCCGATTTTATTGAAAAGCATTTCGAGATCGACCGGGAGAATTCAATAGATGTAAGCCAGCGGCTTAAGCCAACCGAATTTGGCTACCGTTCAATTCACTATATTGTCAGTTTCAAGCCCGGGGTTTTCCCCACCGAAGATGTGGATGTCGAAGTGCCTCCCGAACTTTACGATGACAAGAACTTTCCCAACCGCCGGGCGGAAATCCAGGTCAGGACCATACTGGAGCATGCCTGGGCTGATGTGGGCCACCAGCTGGTTTATAAAAGTCCTTTTAAGGTGCCTGCAAAATTTGAAAGGGAATTTGCAGGAGTGGCGGCCATGCTGGAAAGTGTGGATAAAACCTTCTCGCGGCTCAAAGAGGGCTTAAGTGCTTACGCATCGAGCTACGGTGCCTACATGAACGAGGAACAGATGCGGGACAAAATCAGATCGCTGGAAATTGTCATGGAGCATGATCCGGATAACCCCAAATTGGCCTGCCAAATTGCCAGACTGGCTATGACCCTGGGAGAATGGCAAAAGGCCATTGATGTATTGTCGAAACATGCCGACAAAGATGACCCGGAAGTTTTGGTGGACCTGGGTGTTGCCCTGTGCAAAAAGCAAAAGGGTGAACCAAGAAGGTCT
>PUNU01000264.1 GCA_003551865.1 Syntrophomonadaceae bacterium | reverse complement strand
GTGCCGAAGGTGGGAGTCGAACCCACATGGGCGAAGCCCGCTTACACAATGTTAAGAAATCTAAGGACAAGATAAATAACTACGACCAGCCCAATCAAATATATTATATTACGCATAATCACTATCGCCTCCGTAACTTAATTATTTTGCAGTACACTCTCGAAATTTTATATGAATTAAAATAAACTAGATATAAAATTGGGGGCGGGAAACTAAATGCCAGTCCCCTTTTGCATTGTCTCTTGCATTAATTTACCCCGAATATCCCTCCTTGATTGATTAAAAATTGATTAAAACGCCTTATTTCTTTATGGTGCCGAAGGTGGGAATCGAACCCACATGGGCGTAGCCCGCACGATTTTGAGTCGTGTGCGTCTGCCTGTTCCGCCACTTCGGCCTGTTTGTATACTAATATTAGCATAAAGCAAAACCGAATTCAAGAAGGCTTTTTACCCCGGGCAGTAGGCTGGGTGTAACTTAAAGGATTGCCCCGGGTGGGGCAAGTTATTTTTTTCACAAAGCAGGTAAAGAAATTTAACTCGCGAAAATATTAAAGGGTAAAAGTATTATTTGCCTGACTATTTACTTAAGGGGTGATATTTTAATGAGCGAGTTGATCAAGGGCGGAGCTTTTTTGTTGGGCCCGGTTGATGAAAACACTGTTTTCACTCCGGAGGATTTTGACGATATCCACCTGATGATCAAGAAAACCGGCTATGACTTCATGTTAAACCAGGTTGAGCCGAAGGTGGATGAGATTGAAGAGAGGGCGGAAGGTGTCACGATCGGTCTACTGCGGCAGGCCGGCGAACTGGGCCTTTTAAGCAGTGACATTCCCGAAGAGTACGGGGGAGAAGAAGCGGACAAAATTACTTCCCTGATAATTACTGAATGCGCTTCAATATGCGGCGGTTCTTTTGCTACGGCGTTTGGCGCGCATACCGGTATTGGAACACTGCCCATTGTTTTCTTCGGCAACGAAGAGCAGAAGAAAAAATACCTTCCTCCATTGGCGACTGGAGAAAAAATTGCCGCTTATGCTTTGACCGAACCCGAGGCCGGGTCTGATGCATTAAATTCCAAGACCAAGGCGGTTCTTTCCGATGACGGCAAGTACTATATTTTAAACGGGGCCAAGCAGTATATTACCAACGCTTCGTGGGCCGATGTCATTGTCACCTATGCCAAAATCGACGGTGAGAGATTTACCGCTTTCATCGTTGATGCTGATGCCGAAGGAGTTTCAATTGACCCTGAGGAGAAAAAGATGGGGATCAAGGGCTCTTCAACTACCAGCGTAATATTTGACGATGCCAAGGTGCCGGTTGAGAACATGCTCTGGGAAGAAGGCAAGGGCCACCAGGTAGCCTTTAATATCCTGAACATCGGACGCTTCAAGCTCGGTGCAGGCTGCCTCGGGGGCAGTAAACGGGTAATTGAATATGCTTCCGATTACGCCCTGCAGAGGGTGCAGTTTAATCAGCCGATTGCCCAGTTTAACGCGATCAAGAACAAGTTTGCCAACATGGCCATTCTTGCTTATGTGATGGAGAGCATGGTTTACCGGGTCGGGGGAATGCTGGACGAAAGGTTGGAAGAAATCTTTGAAGCCGGCGGCGACACCGCTGAAGTAATGAAAGGTATCCAGGAATACGCCATCGAGTGCTCAATTTCCAAGGTATATTGTTCTGAAGCGATGGATTATATCGCCGACGAAGGAGTGCAGATCCTGGGCGGATACGGTTACAGCGAGGATTACCCGGCGGAGCGTTCCTACCGGGACAGCCGGATCAACCGGATTTTCGAAGGAACCAACGAGGTAAACCGGATGCTCATCCCCGGCACTTTGCTGCGCAAGGCAATGAAAAACGAACTGCCTTTTATGGAAGCGGTTATGGGTCTTGGCGGTGAGCTGAGCAAGCTGAAAGAGGCCCAGGTCCCGGAGAGCAGCCCGGAAAAAGAAGAATTTTACATTGACAACATGAAAAAGTTGTTCCTGCTGGCTGCCGGAAACGCGGCCCAAAAGTTTGGTGAGAACTTAACCCAGGAGCAGGAAATTCTATGCACTCTCGCTGACATGGGCATGGAAGTTTTTGCGGCCGAAAGCGGCTTTTTGAGAGCGAAGAAAATGGCGGCCCAGGGCGAAAGTGAAGAGTCCAGGCTGGCCATGCAGATGAGCAAGTGTTTCATCCACGAGATGATTCCCAAGATGGAAAACTGGGCCAAAGAAGTAGTAGCCGGAACCCTGGAAGGCGATGAAGCCGGTAAGGCTTACTCAGGGATTCGTCTGCTTACCCGCTATGAGCCGATTAATACTTATGCTCCCAAGCGGGAGATTGCCGATATGGTCTACCGGGATAAAAAATATTTCCTGGACCGGATGTAAAGGGAAAAAAGAAATCTGCCCGGCAGGCATGCGCACTTGCCTTTAAGTTCGCCGGCTCGGGGCTTAGAATCAGTTTTTGTTTTAAAAAAGGGGCGGTTAATAACAACCGCCCCCTGCTATTTTGCAGTATCGTTTACAGCAGTGCTTTCAGGAATCTAGACCACTTTATTGACCTTCCCTGCCTTGATGCAGCGGGAACAAACATTGACCCGCCGGGGGGAACCGTTAAGCAGAATCTTAATTCTCTGGATGTTCGGACGCCACTTCCGCTTGTTTTTTATATTGGAGTGGCTTATTTTATAACCGGTATTTTTGCTTTTATTGCAGATAACACAAACTTTTGCCACTTTGCTGCCCTCCCCTAAGCCTGTAATGTCACGCGTTATATTGTAGCATATCAATTAATTTCCCACAAGAATTATTTAAAAGTTCATTATGCAGGGTATAGTGGCCGAATAGCGAAATAATTGTAGTCTAGCTTAAATTAGATTAGTAAAGGAGGAACCTGTTTTGACCAGAGCAATTTATCCCGGGAGCTTTGACCCGGTGACAAAAGGCCATCTTGACATTATCGCCCGGACAAGCAAAATCATGGACCACCTTACAGTAGCCGTCCTGGAGAACCCTCGCAAAGTGGCTACCTATGACATAGAGCACAGGTTGGAAATGCTCAAGAGGGTTACTAAAACGTTTACCAATGTAGAGGTAGAATACTATAAAGGATTGCTGATTGATTATGCCAGGCAGAAAGAAATAAACATTATAGTAAAAGGACTGCGTGCCATATCCGATTTTGAATTTGAGTTTCAGATGGCCCTGGTCAATCAAAAGCTGGATCCTTCGATTGAAACCATGTTTATGATGACCAACAGTAAGTATTCTTACCTGAGTTCCAGTATTGTAAAAGAAATTGCCGCTTTAGGTGGAGACATCAGCCGTCTTGTGCCGCCTGAAGTCCATGATATAATTGTTTCCAAGTTTGAGGAATAACTACCGGCTGTTGTCACTTTTGCCTGCAGGTGATAAATTAAATTGGGAGGTTGATTTTTGTTTATGTCCAGCTATGGTCTGCAGTCTCCGGACCTGCTCCCAGTATCCGGAAATGCCGGGC
Organism: Syntrophomonadaceae bacterium; assembly: GCA_003551865.1. The sequence continues at coordinate 5,052 of PUNU01000264.1, read as the reverse complement.
CGATCATTCCGGAAAGTCTTTTATTTTTCGGCTTACTGATCTTGGGCGCCGGTGTCGTTTCAATAGTTCGCCCGGAGATATTCTGGCATCTAAGGGTTGGCCGCAAGATACCGGGTGTCCCGCCGAGTAAATTATACCTTATGGTTCTGCGCTTTGGCGGACTGCTTACTGCTGCGCTGGGAGTTCTGTTTCTTTATATTTATTTTACCGCATAATCTATTCACGGGGTAATACCAAAAAATTATCCGCCTGCAGTTGAAAGAAGGGTCTGTTTTGAAGATAAAGAAGTTCCTGCGTACTTTCATCTTGATCGTTATCCTGGCCGCCCTGGGTCTCTTTGTCGAAATCGATTACTATGTTATTCGGCCGAGCAGGGCGGTTGATCTAAAAGAATTAATTACTGTTGAAGAGCTGGAAAACGGGGTGCAGGATATCCGGGGAACATTTAGCCTGGTCACGGTTACGCAGCAGAGAGCCACCCCTTTTTCAGCACTTTACGGCTATATTCACCCCCACATGGAGCTGAGGCCGAAAAGTGTGGTGCTGCCCGGTGATATGGATAGAGAAGAATACCGTGAACTGCTGAGAGAATACATGGTGGAAAGCCGGCACATTGCCCAGGTGGTGGCCCTGCGGCGGGTCGGTTACGAGGTGGAAATCGCCAGCGAAGGGGTGGAAGTGGTAAGTTTTTTGGAGGAAGCCCCGGCGGAGACTTACCTGGAAATAGGGGATAAAATAACCTCTGTTGACGGGCGGGAAGTATTTTTAGCCACTGAAGTTCCCCTTCTTGTCCAGGATCGGGCAGTTGGTGAAGGGGTTCGCTTAAATATTACGCGCAGCGAGCAGAACCTGGAAATAGAGGTTCCAACCGGCCCTCACTTTGAAGACGAGGATACACCTTTCCTGGGTATCTATATAAAAACCCTGCCCTGGGAACCTGCTCTTCCCGTGGATATAGTTATGGATACGGGTCAAATTAGCGGTCCCTCCGCAGGGCTGATGTTCGTTTTGGAGATTAAAAACCGTTTTACGCCGGAAGATTTATCAGCCGGGAAAACCATCGCCGGCACCGGCACGATCGATCTTGATGAAAAGGTAGGCCGTGTTGGCGGTATTCCACAGAAGGTAATAGCATCTGAAAAAGCCGGCGCAGAGTATTTTCTGGTTCCCGAAGGCAACTACGAAGGAGCGGTAGCTGCGGCCGGCGAAATCGAGGTAATTCCGGTGGCGGATCTCGATAATGCACTGGAATTTCTTTCCACACTTATAGGCCGCTGATTGCTTTGACACCGGTTTTTACCGGTGTTATACTATAAATGAAGCTGCGGTGAGGGACCGAGTAAACAAGGCAGCCGCGGGAAGATACCGCAAGGTTCTTCTCGAGGAAAGTCCGAGCTCCGCAGGGCAGGGTGCTGGGTAACGCCCAGTGAGGGCGACCTCAAGGCCAGTGCCACAGAAAAAATACCGCCCGGCACTCAGCTTTTGCCATCAATCACACAACCTGAAGAACTCTCCTGTTAACAAGAAATAACTGTGGGTTCAATCTGCACACGCAGTATAAAAACAAAAGAGCTAATTACAGGATGGTAAAGGCTGAGTGCCGGGTAAGGGTGCAACGGTGCGGTAAGAGCGCACCAGGAGCCGGGAGACCGGTTCGCTAGGTAAACCCCACCCGGAGCAAGACCAAATAGGAGGAGGATGAAGTTGCCCGCTGACTCCTCGGGTTTGGTCGCTGGAGGCGCCAGGCAACTGGTGCCCTAGATAGATGGCTGCTGCTTCCGGAACCCACCCGGGCTGTCCGGAAGGACAGAACTCGGCTTATTAGTTTGCTCGGTTCCTCACTTCACTCTTTTTGAATCCACCAGGGATTCTTTTTTTGTACCGGATGCAAAATAATCGATGTTTTCGATGATTGAGTCCAGCATGTGGCGGCGCCCCCAGTTTAACTGGGACAGGTAATAGAACATGACTTCACCGCCGAAAACCGCTGTCAGGATCTGCCTGCGGGAGGCACCGGACTCAAGCATATCCTTGACTTTAATGCCGAGTTCCCACCAGTATTCGTATTTTCGGGCCAGGCGCTCACCGGCATTATCCAGCCTTCCTTTCAATCCGCAAAACAGTACTTTGGGCTGCAGTTCAATTGCTCTTTGCAGGCTGGACAAGTGATCGGCGATATTTTCTCCTGCCATAAACCCGGTCAGTCTTTCTCCGAGATACAGATCACCGCTGAAAAGCCACTTGTTTAGCGGCTCGAAGAAACTGACGTGATCTTTTGAATGGCCGGGAGTAGGTATGACCCAAAAATTGTGGTTTTCCGTGGTGATCGTGTCATTGAGAGGGAACCCGTCGGATCTGGCCGGACTGCCCCACATTACCTTCCGGTATATTTTTATCGGCGGCGGATTGGACATGGCTTTCAAAGTTTCCGGATGGGCATATACAGGCAGGCCCAAATTGTTTCTGAGCAAGCGGCAGCAGCCGGTATGATCTTCATGCTGATGAGTAATTACGACCTTGTCGATAGGAAGTTCTTTTAAAGCGGTGAATACTTCGGAAGATACATTTGGCGGGCCGGTATCGATTAGGAGACCGTCAATAAAGTAGAAATGGCTGAGGTAAAGGGGGCGTCCCATGATCGTGCGGCCGGCTTTAAATTCGATTATATCACTGTAAAAGTTTTTATTAAGCATTTTTCCGGACCTGTCCTGAGGTAAATAGGATAACCGCTTTACATTTTAGCATGAAAACAGGCGGGAAGTTAAGTTAAAATAATTGCCTTATGGCCCTAAAATTATGGTAGAATATCAAAAGTGAACAATTAACACTTACAGGGGTTGGCTGTTTGTCTGATTGGATAAAATTCATGGGTACTGCCGGTGCTCGATTTGCCGTTTCGAAACAGCTCCGCTCGTCTGCCGGCACCTGGTGTTATTTCCAGGGCAGGCATATCCTGATCGATCCCGGCCCGGGTACATTAAGCCGTTGTTTTTCAAGCTTTCCCGCCCTGGATCCGGAAAAATTGGATGCGGTAATTCTTACGCACCGGCACCTGGACCATTCCACCGATGTAAATGTGATGATCGAGGCGATGACCCAGGGCACTTTCAATCGGCGGGGGGCTCTTTTTGCTCCGGCTGAAGCGGTGGCAAACGATGAGCCGGTCGTGTTCCGGCACATCCGGGAATCGGTTGAAAACCTGCATATTCTGCGGGAGCGAGGCACTTATCATATTAATTCAGTTAACTTTGAAACCCCGGTTAAGCATGACCATCCAACCGAGACTTACGGATTGAAATTCAATCTTCCGCAGGGCCGGGTTTCTTTTATCGTCGATACCCTTTATTTCGATTCGCTGATTGAACATTACCGGGGTACTGATTTGTTGATCATGAACGTATTATTGTTTGCCCCCCTTTCCTTCGGAAAGATCAAGCATCTGGATTTAAACACGGCCCGGGTGCTTATTGAGAAAATTAAACCCCGCCTGGCGGTTATGACTCATTTTGGCCTGACCATGCTCGATCATGAACCGGACTTCCTGGCAGAAGAGTTAAGCGACCGCACAGGGGTAAAAGTTTTGGCCGCTTCCGACGGCCTTACCCTCGAGCTTGGCCGGGTTTTGACGGATTAATGCCGCTGCTAGTTGTAAAAGCTGCTAGTTGTAAAATAGGATAAAAGAGATACTGGAGGTATGTTTTATGGGATTTCTTAGCGCAGAGGAGCAGTACAAGATCCTGGCTGAAAATGCCGCTGAAATCATTACCGAGGATGAATTCAAAAAGAAACTGGAACGCAGCGCAGCAGAGAACAAACCCCTGCGCTGCAAGCTGGGCATTGACCCTTCCGCACCAGACCTGCACCTTGGCCATGCCGTGGTGCTGCACAAGCTGAGGGAATTTCAGGAGCTTGGCCACCATATTATTATAATCATCGGTGATTTTACCGGGATGATCGGCGATCCAACCGGACGCTCGGAAACACGCAAACAGCTGACCGAAGAAGAAGTAATGGCAAATGCCCGGACTTACCAGGAGCAAATTTTTAATATTCTTGATGCCGGGCGCACGGAGATGGTGCATAACAGCCAGTGGCTGGCCAAGCTCAACTTTGCCGATGTGATCAGGCTGGCTTCAACCCTGACCGTAGCCCGTATGCTGGAGCGGGAGGACTTCTATTACCGTTACAAGGAAAACATAGCCATCGGTATCCATGAGTTCTTTTACCCCTTGATGCAGGGATACGATTCAATTGCCATCAAAGCTGATATTGAATTTGGGGCCACCGAGCAGAAGTTTAACCTGCTGATGGGCCGCCAGCTTCAGCGGGAGTACGGTCAGGAGCCGCAGGTTGCTTTTACCATGCCTATTCTGGTTGGTATTAACGGAGTGCAAAAGATGAGCAAAAGCCTCGGCAACTACGTCGGAATAACCGAACCCCCGGATCAGATTTACGGTAAAATCATGTCTATTCCCGACGAGTTGATGGACGAGTACTATCGTCTGGCTACTTCTCTATCCACCGAAGAAATTAATGACACCCTCGGAGAAGTAAACAAAGGTAAACTGCATCCCCGTGATGCCAAAATGCGCCTCGCCAGGGAGATCGTCTCCACATATCACACGGGCGAAGCCGCGCAGAAAGCGGAAGAGAAATTCAGGCAAGTTTTCCAGAAGGGCGAGATGCCCTCTGAAATGCCCGCATTCCAGTTTGAAGCTCCGGCCGGCCTGGTCACCGTTATGGTTTCCGCAGGTTTGGCTTCAAGCAAGAGCGAAGCCCGCCGCTTGATCCGGCAGGGCGGAGTGAAAATTAACGGTGAAACCGTCGATTCGATCGAACTTGAGCTGGAACCAGATAAAGAGATGGTTTTGCAGGTGGGCAAACGAAAATTTGCCCGAATTAGCATTAACTGACAACAGTTTCTTTAAGTATAGTAACTACTCAGCCTATTGTCCTTGTTGAATGAAAAGCTGTGCCATGGGGACGGTTCGAGCGTTCCTGAGCGCAGCGAAGGCCGAAGGGAAAACGATGGAACCGTCCCCTATGGCACAG
>PUNU01000051.1 GCA_003551865.1 Syntrophomonadaceae bacterium | reverse complement strand
GAGCATGGGTTTTCTCCCTCCCCTTTGATGGTGGAGCATAGGTTTTCTCCCTCCCCTTTGATGGTGGAGCATGGGTTTTCTCCCTCCCCTTTGATGGTGGAGCATAGGTTTTCTCCCTCCCCTTTGATGGTGGAGCATGGGTTTTCTCCCTCCCCTTTGATGGGTGGGGGCAAAAACATCCTCCCTCCCCCTTGAGGGGGAAGGGTCGGGGTGGAGGTGAAAAAGGCCAGTTAAGGACAGCCAAAAAATAACCGGAACTGCTCACATAGAACCGCAGACAAGTCTCACTTCCAACTTCTCACCTCTCACGTCGCAACTGCCGGCAATTCCAAACGTCTTGCTTTAAATTCGCTTCCGGCTTGCCACATCACCTATAAACAAAGAGTTGTTGTAATAATTGCCAAATAACGTGGTATAATTAAGAACAAAACCAACAGCCCTTTTCAGTTCCGTGGCTTTTAAATTCTTATTTGAGAATATCGAATTATACCGGTTATTGAAAGGTGCAATTATGGCAGACATCATCTACGATTACTGCATCGGTTCAGCCAACTCCAACTTAAAAAGGCAAATAACAATTATGCTCAACCAGGCTGGCTTTTATTCATCGGGTGAGGCCCGGAACGTCCCGCTATTCCTGCGGAAACTACGCTCGGTTCAACCCTGGCTGGCCGTCATCGACACCGCTCTCCCCCCGGGCAATATCGAACACCTGGCGGCTATTATTGAAAATGACGCCCTTGCAGCCGCCGTCTATGTCAATACCACCGGCATTGAGCAGTCCGGATATGTCCAGCTCAGCTGGCCGGTGGATGGCCCCGTCTTAGCCGCCGTAGCTGAGGCGGTATGCAGTGAATTTGCCCGTAAAAAAATGCTGCATAAAAAAGTTGAAATCCTGCAGCAGAAATTAAACGAACGCAAAACCATAGAAAAAGCCAAAGGGATGATAGCAAAGCACTATTCTTTGAGTGAAGAGGAAGCTTACAATTTCTTGCGTAAATGCAGTATGGAGCGAAGAATAACGGTGGCGGAAATGGCCGCCCGGGTTAATGCTAACCCCGGTTCTTTTTCCGCTTTAAGGCCGCCTCCAAAAAATCCTTGAAAAGGGGATGTGAACGGGTCGGACGAGATTTAAATTCCGGATGAAACTGGGCAGCTACAAACCAGGGGTGGTCTTTGAGCTCGACCATCTCAACCAGGTTCAACTGTTCATTTACACCGCTAAAAACCATCCCGGCTTTCTCCAGTGCGGGTTTATAGTCATTGTTAAATTCATAGCGGTGCCTGTGCCTCTCATAAACCAGGTTTTCCCGGTAGGCTTCCCAGGCCAGGGTATCTTTCTTGATTGTGCAGGGGTAGGCGCCCAGTCTGAGAGAACCTCCTAACCTGGTATTGTCATCTTGCCCGGGCAGATATATAATTACCGGTTCCGGCGTTTTGGGGTCAAACTCTGTACTGTGGGCTTCTTTAATGCCGACCTCGCTGCGGGCGAACTCGATTACTGCGCACTGCATGCCCAGACACAGGCCCAGGAAAGGAATCTTGTACTCCCTGGCTGTGCGGATGGCGCTAATTTTCCCTTCGATACCCCTTTCTCCGAATCCACCGGGCACAATAATGCCGTCGGCTTCTTCGAGCAGATGATTCGCTTTTCCGGATTCAAGATCTTCCGAGGGCACCAGCACGGTATTTACAGCTACATCATGATCCAGGCCGGCATGAAACAGGGCTTCCTTAACGCTTATATAAGCATCGGGCATAGAAACATATTTGCCGACCAGGGCAACAGTTATTTCACCTGCAAAGTTTTGCGCCTGGCTGACCAGCCTGCGCCACCTCTGCATATCGGTTGCCTTTGGATTGAGGTTCAACTTTTCCAAAACCATTTGATCCAAATTTTGCTCCTGCAGTAGAAGGGGCACTTCATAGATGATCTTGTTGTCGAGGTTCTCTACAACCTCATCGGGTTTGATATTGCAGAAGAGGGCAATCTTTTTCCTTAAATCATCTGAAAGGGGATACTCGGTCCGGCAAACAATAACATCGGGTTGAATACCAATACTACGCAGTTCTTTAACACTGTGCTGGGTGGGCTTGGTTTTTAACTCTCCCGACATGGGCAGATAGGGAACCAGGGTAACATGAACAAATATGACATTTTCCCAGCCCAGATCATAGCGAAGCTGACGAATGGCCTCCAGAAAAGGCAGGCTTTCAATATCCCCGACCGTCCCGCCAATTTCGGTGATCACCAGGTCAAGATCGCTGTTGCGATCCAGCTTTGTCACGCACCTTTTTATTTCATCGGTCACATGGGGGATAACCTGGACGGTGCTGCCCTGGTAAGAACCGTCTCTTTCACCCTGAATTACCGACCAGTATACCCGGCCGGCGGTGACATTGTTGTCTCGTGTAAGGGGTTCGTCGATAAACCTTTCATAATGCCCCAAATCTAGATCGGTTTCCGCCCCGTCTTCGGTAACAAATACTTCTCCATGCTGGTAGGGGCTCATTGTCCCGGGGTCATAATTAATGTAGGGGTCAAACTTCTGGATGGTGAGCTTCAGGTCCCTGCTTTTTAGCAAACAGCCCAGAGAAGCAGCCGTAATTCCCTTGCCCAGAGAAGAAACTACACCACCGGTAATAAAAATATACTTGGTCATATATGTCACCCTGTCACTTTTTAATCAGCTTTAAAACAAAAACCGGCTCAGCAACTGCTGCAGCTGGTTTTTGTTCACCCGCCGCAGCTGGAGGAAGTTCCGCCACCGTCAGCACTTCCCCCGGTTCTAAACGAGGAAAAGACCCGGCCGGCTTTTTTACCGCAGGAAGGACAGGACAAAGAATTTATCGTGCTGCTGCAAAGCTCTTCAATCTTTTTCTGGCACTCGGAACAAAAAAATTCGTACAGAGGCAAAATCCCACCTCCTCCTTTTCAAGCTGTCGACCATATCATACCGGCATTTTATAACGAAACCTTTCAAGCAAACTTCTATTGTAATTTATCAGGCCGAGTGTTTATTGAGCCAAAGTATAAAACCGCATCAATTCCAAAAACCCGGCCGGTCTTTTAGGTCCGGCCCTTTAGTCTTTTTCTTTTCTTGGCCCGTCTTCTTTTTTTACGCTGTCTTTTTAACTGTTTTCTTGTCAACTGTTTTGCCATAACCTGAACTGCTTCCCTCCTTTGCTTATCCTGAACACCTGTACGATATCAGCATCTAATTATACCATCCGGATGTTTCCCCCGGATGTTTATCACTGGTTGCTATAACAATAAACCAAAATAGAGTATAACACAATTCAAGGATAATAAAAATATCAACGGCTCGATTATTCGCCAATAAATCTTAAACTTCTGAAAGGATTAGTGCAGACAACAGAGAATCAATAATTAGCCGAAAACCAATTGATCACAGACCTGGATCTCGGACTTGCATTTCACCGGCAATTTACTAAAACGGGAGGAACCAAGTCGATGGATTTAAGCCCCAATGCCCGCATCACTTATGAAAAAAGATACCTGAAAAAAGATGAAAAAGGCCATCCCCAGGAAACTCCTGAAGATTTACTGCGCAGGGTGGCAGCCAATATTGCCGCAGTAGAAAAAGATTACGGCAAAGAAGAAGCGGAAATTGAAACCCTGGAAAACAGCTTCTATAACATCATGGCCAACTCACAATTCATGCCCAATTCGCCCACCTTAATGAACGCCGGTCGCGAGCTTCAGCAATTGAGCGCCTGCTTTGTCCTGCCCCTGGAAGACAGCATGGAAGGCATTTTTACCGCCCTGAAAAACATGGCCCTGGTTCAAAAGACAGGCGGGGGCACCGGCTTTGCCTTCGACCGTCTGCGCCCAAACAACGATATTGTTCGCTCGACCAACGGAGTGGCCAGCGGCCCGGTTTCTTTCTTGAAAATATTTGACTCTGCTACGGAAGCGGTGAAACAGGGGGGCACCAGGCGGGGCGCCAACATGGGATCGCTTGTTTATAACCATCCGAACATCATTGAATTTATCCGCTGTAAAGAAAAAGAAGATGAAATCAACAACTTCAACCTTTCGGTGACCGTATCCGATCAATTCATGGAAAAAGCAACAGGTGAGGACCCGGATCCTTACTACGACCTGATTAACCCCCGGACCAAAGAGGTTTACCGCGACCCGGAAACAGGCACTCCGATCCAGCTCGATGCCCGGGAAATTTTTGATCTGATAGTACAAAAGGCCTGGGAAAAAGGAGACCCCGGCATTATTTTCATCGAGCAGATGAACCGTTACAATCCCACCCCGCACGTAGGTATGTACGAAACAACCAATCCCTGCGTTCCGGGCGACACTTTTGTCTTGACTGCCGAAGGGCCGAAGATGATCAAAGACCTCCTCGGCAAAAACTCCACCCTCATCGTCAATGGAAAACCGCACCAAACCACCGATGCAGGCTTTTTCTCAACGGGTGTTAGACCTCTGCTCTCGATCAGAACAAAAGAAGGATATTGTTTCCGTGCCACCGGCAACCACCCTGTCCTTCGGGTTAAGCAAAAAACCGGTCACACCCTCGAAAAAGAATGGACTGACGCCGCAGATTTAAAACCCGGTGACAGAGTAATGCTTCACGACCACCGCCAATTTTCCGGATGGAGCGGTCTTTACGGAGAGAAAGAAGGCTACCTGATCGGCCTGCTTTCCGGCGGTGAAAACATACAATCCGAGACATCTTCACGGTTTACCGGTTCGCACCGGAATGCCGCAGAAAATGTGAGTGCAGCCGCAGGGGCTCAATGTGCCCTGACCGACCAAAGCAATATCAGGGTAGGGTGGAAAACCGGCAAACCGGATGAGTATAACATCAATCCCGCCGCCCTTCGAAAAACGGCTTTATCTCTTGGCATAAGGCCGGGAAGCGGGAACATTACCTCCTGCCTGGAAACTGAAACTTCATCAGATTTTGCCAGGGGCTTCTTAAGAGGATTGTTCGATGCCGAATGCACGGTAGAGGGTTCACAGGAAAAAGGGGTAGCCATTCGCCTGGTTCAGAATGAGATCGAAAAACTGCAGGCTGTGCAACGGATGCTCGCCCGCTTCGGTGTAATCAGCACAATCGTAACAGGGGGAGAGCAGGACCAGCCTGCAATGCCGCCAAACGACATAAATGGAGTTTCCGCTTATGGGACACGGGTGCGGCATGAACTGGTTCTCTTCGGCGGCAGTGTAGCCGTTTTTGCCGAACGAATCGGCTTTTCCAATCCCAGGATTAGAAACCTCCTCGCCAAAGTTCAGGCTTCCCTCTCCCTGAAAAACCACTATGACAGCTTTACGGCCATTGTCGAATCAGTGACAAACGGGGGATCAGAGGAAGTTTACGACGTTCAGGTTCCGGGAATCAACGCATTTGATGCCAACGGCGTTGTGGTTCATAACTGCGGAGAACAACCGCTTCTTCCTTATGAGGCCTGCTGCTTGGGCTCAATCAACCTGGGCAAATTCGTCACCGGAAAGGGCAGCATCGATTGGGACGGCCTGGCCGGGGTTGTTAAAACCGCCGTGCACTTCCTTGACAACGTCATAGACGCCAGCAACTATGTTATCCCGGAAATCGCCGCCATGCACAAAGAAGGGAACCGAAAAGTCGGCCTCGGTGTGATGGGCTGGCACGATATGCTGGTAAAAATGGGCCTGCTTTATGACAGCGAAGAAGCGGTGGAAACCGCCGAACAGGTAATGAAGTTCATCAGCGGAGAAGCAAAAAAAGAATCGGTTGGCCTGGCTGAAGAGCGTGGGGTATTCCCCAATTTCGAAGGCAGTATCTATGACAATGGCGATCCCGACGATCGGGTGCGCAATGCCACCAGGACCACGATCGCCCCCACCGGAACCATTTCCATTCTAGCCGGGGCCAGCAGTGGAATTGAGCCGTACTTCAGCATAGCCTTTATCCGCAAAAACATATTAAGCGGGCTTGATTTGCCCGAAGTAAATACATTGTTCCTCGATATTGCTCAACATGAGGGATTCTTTAGCGAAGAACTGATCGAAGAACTTGCCCGCACCGGAAAAATACCGCCCGATTCGGACGTCCCGGAAAAATACCGCAAGCTTTTTAAAACGGCCATGGAAATAGATCACCGCTGGCATGTTAGACACCAGGCTGCATTCCAAAAACACACTGACAACGCCGTGAGCAAAACAATAAATCTAAAGCAAGATGCTACTGTAGAAGACGTAAAAAATGCTTATGTGGATGCCTGGAAAGCCGGCTGTAAAGGTATAACCATTTACCGCGACAGTTCCCGTTCCAAGCAGGTGCTTAACATAGGAGACGGCGAAACAGAAGAAACCCTGAAACCAATCGAGCGGCCGAAAACCTTAAGCGGCCGGACTACCAGTATCCGCACCCCCCTGGGCAACCTGTTTGTGACTGTTAACATGGCCGACGGCAAACCGTTTGAGCTGTTTGCCCAGATCGGAAAGGCGGGAAGCGACGTAATAGCCTTCACCGAAGCGATTGCCCGCCTGATTTCGCTGGCCCTCCGCTGTGGAGTAAGTATTGATGAAATAGTAACCCAGCTTGAAGGCATCGGCGGAGCCCGCTCGGTCGGCTTCGGCCCCAACCGGATCATGAGCGTGCCCGACGCCATCGGCCAGGCCCTCCGGGAGATGGCCCAGGCCGAAACGGGCGAATACAACACTGCCGGCGACCATTCCCTGGAACTGTGCCCCGACTGCGGCACCTGCGCCCTGGTCAGAGCTGAAGGCTGCCTGAAATGCGAAGCCTGCGGCTTCACTGAGTGCTAGCCCCATCCTGAAAGCTAAAGGAAAACCGGTTATCTGGGTGGCTTTGAGAGCCATAAAAATGAAGCCTGCTAGGGTTTTATTTTGTTTAAAGTAGGCCCCTGATAACCGCATTATTATTTAATGCAGATACAGCGTTGGCGCTGCTAAGAGGAGATCAAATCGATTCTAAACTGGATTATATCGATAGTTCTGCTTATTATCATCATTTTTCTGTCCAGGTCCTATCCGGAAATAAGAATCTGGATTTGGGTATGCGCTTATTATTTTATGGGCAGCTGCATTCTAAGCTTTGAAAACATATCTACCCAGATTCCATGACGGCTAAAAAAGTTGGGAGAGCGATAAGTTTTACTAGTCTGAAGAGGATATGGCCTTGCAATTTTAAGAACCTATTACCTTGAGGTTCTTCCTGCCCCGCCCCAAAGCTTAAATAAAACTCGCCCGTTTTTGGTCGAGCTTTTAACACATCTTGAGTAAAACTGCTAGAACAAATATTCCGGCGGAGGTTTTTACAGTTAGAGACAACGCTAAAGCAAATCAGGATGTTTTTTTAAAAACCTTGTTCATCCTATCGATACCCTATATCGCAATGACTCTTACCCATAACGGTTTTTTGGCTTTGCTTCCTTTTGTGCGCGAAGAGTTCGTTTTAACCAGGGCCCAGGTGGGCTATTACTCTACTTCTTTATTTCTTAGTTCTGCAGTATTAGCCATTATTACAGGCAGCATTGTTGACAGAGTGGGCCCTAAAAAAGGCTTAATGTTTGGAGTTATCTGCCTCGGTTCTATGAATTTGCTATTCGGTTTTTCGCCCTCGTACGCAATCCTGCTTATGCTAGCTTTCATTGCCGGTGTGGGGCAAAGCATTATTACCCCTTCTGTAAACAAAGGAGTGATGAATGAGACGCCCACTGAAAAGCGCGCCGTCTCAATGGGAATAATGCAATCGGGAGTCGGCATTGGTGGGCTGGCCGGGGCAGGCCTGCTGCCGCTGTTGGGGCAGTTACTGGGGTGGCGAATGACAATCCAAATTGCCGGCACATTTGCTATTTTAATGGGGTTTTTAATATATAAAGTTTATCATGAAAGAGTTGATACCTCTGAGCAGTCCGCCTCTTTAGGACACCAAAAAGACAGTTTCAAAGAGAATTTCAAAGCCTTTAAAAACAATGTACACCTTTTGCTCGTTAATAGGCATTTTCTACTCACCTGTCTATTTGGAATAATTCTGGCCGGGTTAAGTGTAGGGGCAGTACTTTCTCATTTTACAGTGTTCTTATCAGAAGATTTACAAATGGACCGGGCCGCAGCCGGGTTGGGACTTGGATTCTTTCAGATTGGGGGCATACTAGGTCGCCCCACCTGGGGTTGGTTGTCTGACCGTTTCTTTATGGGCAACCGGAAAAGCACTCTTTCCGTACTAGGCCTTTTAGCTGGGCTTTTTTTCTTGATTACCGGCCTTTTCTTCAACACACCCCAGGCAAACCACACTGCCATATATCTATTTACTTTTGTAATGGGATTTTTTATATTTGGCTGGGCTGGAGTTTACTTCGTTGCAGTAGGCGAACTTGCCGGCTCTTCAACAGTAGGAGCGGCAACCGGAATGGCTTTACTTGCAAACAGAATCGGGATTCTATCTGCACCCCCCATTTTTGGCTTAATCGCAGATTTAACAGGAAGTTACAGTTTTAGCTGGTTGCTTTTTGGAGTAATAAGCTTAATCAACAGCCATAACAACTATCGGGGCGGTAAGAACCTGAACCGACACTTTTGATTTACCTGTTAGCGAATATAAGCGGCGGAGCATGTTTTTTAGATCTTTGAAAAAAGAGAAAAG
>PUNU01000100.1 GCA_003551865.1 Syntrophomonadaceae bacterium | reverse complement strand
CAGGGTGACAAGGCGATCGGCTTCACCTAAAGGACGGGTGCGTAAAACAAGGCCTTCTGCTTTAAACATGCGCTCGGTCAAGTTTTTTCTCCTTTTCTATATCACGCTCATTACCGGCTGACAGGTGCTAGTGCCCTGACAATTAAGTTTGTTCTGTTTTTAATACACAGCTGTGGCAAGCCGGCGCTCACGGATCGCTCGCCTGGAATTCCTAACGGCTCGCTTTATGTTCGCTTCCGGCTTGCAACATCTCCTATAGATAAAGAGTTGTTGTAATAAATGTCAAATTACGCTCTTAATATTTTGGCAGGGCACTAGCTTTTCCAATGGTAGCCCAGGCGGCGCAGTTCTTCTTCACGGTTGCGCCATTCGCGGTTAACCTTGACGCGCAGGTCGAGAAAAATATGCCGGCCGAAGAGGGCTTCCAGTTCACAACGCGCCACGGTCCCCACTTCTTTGAGCAGTAATCCTCCCCTGCCGACAACTATTCCCACCTGTGATTTTCTCTCCACAAAAATATCGGCACGGATATCCAGGATGTCGCCGTTTTCCCGCAGGTTCATTTCTTCGACTGCTACCGCCACGGAAAAAGGTATTTCCTGCCTGGTAAGCTGAATTATTTTTTCCCGGATTATTTCTGCGGCAATAAACCGCTCCGGCTGATCTGTAACCATGTCGGGAGGATAATACTGCGGCCCTTCCGGCAGCGTCTGCAGGGTTTGTTCAACCAGACCTTCCAGGTTGTCACCTTTTAAAGCCGATAAAGGAAAAATTTCTTCATGCAAGCAAATCTGCCTGTACAGTTCAATATTCCGGGACAGCTGCCCGGCGGAAATCAGGTCAATTTTATTAAGGACTAAAAAAACCGGGCTCTCCACTGACCTCAACATTTCGGCAATATATTTATCACCGGCACCAGGCGAACAATTGGCTTCTACAATAAAGCAAATCAGGTCGACTTCCTGCATGGTCGCCCGCGCTTTTTGAACCATGGCCGATCCAAGCATATGCCTTGGCTTGTGCAGGCCGGGCGTATCAATAAAAATAACCTGGCCTTCCGCCCTGGTTAAAACTGCCCGAATCTGGTTCCTGGTGGTCTGCGGGCGCTCGGAAATAATGGCCACCTTCTCACCAACCAGGGAGTTAACCAGGGTAGATTTTCCAACATTGGGCCTGCCGATAAGCGCCACGAAACCTGAACGGTGCACTTTGTTCCCTTGCCAGCAATTTGCGGTTATTGTATAATCAAGCTGCTTTAAAAAACTCTAAAAGAGGTGAGATGTTGACAAATCTCCAGCCGGAAACCGACAACTCTCTCGGCGAACAGAATTCCAACGGCCGCCGTAAGAAAGTACTTTGCATTAATGTTATCTTTTTTGCCAAACCGTCCCCATGGCACCGCTAATTCCCGGATATTGCGCTGTAGTATCTTTTAAATTTTCGGGTCCGGTAAAACCGTCTTCAGATCAAGGACAGGGGTCTTGTTGATCAGGTCCGCTCCCCTGACAGTGAGGACATTTTTATTACGCTCCACCAAATCCACTGTGGTTTGCGCTATGGCATTGGGCCTGAGAGGCGCCCGACAGGCAAAAACACCGTAAACTTCATCGCCCCTGCCTGAGCGCTTGTCTTTCAGATTATAACCTCGAGCTCGGTGGAGGTAGGATATAATATTGATCTTTTTTTCCTCCTCCAGGCGGTAAAGTCCCTCTTCCATATCCGGATCGATTACAACCTGCGATAACAACTCCTTGTAGTTTTTCGGAATAGCCCCGGGCTCGTCATAATCACTTATCATGTAACCCACCGGATGGAAAATCACCGGGATTCGCCAGGATTCTTCATCCCGGATCGAAGCTAAACTTGTGGGATTTTCAGCCCATTTCGCGCTGCCAAAAGGTTTCGGAAGCAGTTCAAGCAGGGTCGTTTCCCTGGTTTCCTCGTTTAAATTGCCCATAATTATCGCAATATTACCGGCCAACTCCCACAGCACCTGCCGACAGGCGCCGCAGGGGGTAACCGGTGGCGAACAGTCGGCAGTAACAGCTATGCTTTTAAACCTGCGGTGCCCGGCGTGAACAGCAGTCCAAACGGCCGCCCTTTCGGCACAGGTGGTCAAACCGTGAGAAGCGTTTTCCATGTTGGCCCCGGTAATCAGAGCCCCTTCTTCAGTAAGCAAAGCCGCACCGACCGGGAATTTGGAGTAGGGAGCATAAGCCCTCATCCTGGCGGCCCTGGCCGCGGCAAGTAATGTTTTTGTATTCATTGTTACACCCCCGGAAAAAGATTAACCGGGCCGGCCGATCCTCACACTTCTTCAGCCGACAGTTTTATGAACCCGGAATGGTTGATTTCAAAATCAGGGCCGCACCTCGCTTCAAGTTCGATGATCATTATTTTCAAACCGCCGATCAACATATCCGGATCACCCACCGCCTGAATAACTAAAAAACATTTAACCGGAGTAACTACTCAGGTATAACCCGCTAAGCCACAGGGGACGGTTCCACCGTCTCCCATAATAGAAATCAGAGATCAGAACCCAGATTAGTGGGGACGTTCGAACCGTCCCCATGGGGCCGCTTTTCATTCAACAAGGACAATAGGCTGAGTAGTTACGAACCGGGAAAACTCTATGCGGTAAATAACAATGCTTTAAATATTCGCCACAAGGGAGGACCAAGAACAAACAGCCCGACTAAAACCGCAAAGATCGAGGCAAGTAAAACCGCTCCGGCGGCGACATTTTTAGCTGTATGAGCCAGCTGGCTGCGCTCTTTTGTATAAAGATCGATGGTTTGCTCCACCGCGGTATTAAACGCCTCGGCAATCAGGACTGCCGCTGCCGCGGTAAGTAAAAACAGCATCCCGGTTAAAGAAACCCCCAGAAGCAGTCCCACAAACAGCACAACTGCAGCAATTACAGTGTGTATAGCCATGTTGCGCTGGGTGGCAAAACAGTAGCCCAGCCCGTAGCAGGCACTCCTTAGACTGCTTCCGATCTTATTCATCTTTTTCTCCTCCGAAAGTACCCTGCCCCATCTCCTTTAACAGTTCCAGTTCTTTTTTTCTCATCAACCGGGCATCATCATCCTGCTCATGATCATAGCCAAGCAGATGAAGTAAGCCGTGAACGGCAAGCAGGGCAACTTCCTTTTCCAGAGAGTGACCGGCCTGCTCTGCCTGTTCACAGGCCCGATCAACAGAAATGTAGATATCACCAACGGCAAATTCGCACCCATCAACATTATTACCATTATATTCCTCTTCAAGAAAGCAAAAAGACAGGACATCGGTGGGAGCATCCCTGCCCCTGTACTTGCGGTTCAAGGCATGCAGATAACTGTCGTCGGCCAATATTATGCCTACTTCGCCCTCGTGGAAGCCCTGTTCCGCCAGCAGGCGATCAATTAACGCCGTAAGCCGGTCAGTAAAAGTCTCCGAGAAAACTATTTCTTTTGATAAACAATTTAGAAGAACACTCATTTGGCTGCACTGTTCCTTTGTAGCTCGGCTTTGAGCTCTTTTTCCGGATATTCAATCCGGGAATGATACATGCCGGACATGATATAGACAAAAGCTTCGGCAATTTGATCAAGATCTTTTAGAGTCAAATCACTCTGATCGAGCTGACCGTCATCGAGCTTTTCCTTGCTAATGCGGCGAACCAGCGTCTCCACCCGGTTACTGGAAGGCCTGGAAAGGGAACGGACCCCGGCTTCGACGGCATCGGCCAACATAATAATCGCCGCTTCCTTGGTCTGCGGCTTAGGTCCCTCATAGCGGAATTTTTCGGGTAATACTTCTTCCCTGTAGTTGCTTTCCTGGGCCTTTTGATAGAAAAAGGAGATCATACTGGTACCGTGGTGCTGGGCGGCAATATCGATTATTGCTTCCGGCAGCCGGTGCTCTCTGCCAATTTCTACCCCGTCCTTCGGATGGGCCCCGATAATCAGCGCACTTAAGTTGGGTGACAGCTTGTTGTGCGGGTTTTCCCCGGAAAGCTGGTTTTCGGAAAAAAAGTAAGGGCGCTTTAACTTGCCTATATCGTGATAGTAGGCCCCCACCCTGGTCAAAAGAGCGTCGGCCTGAACCGTTTCTGCAGCAGCTTCGGCTAAATTTGATACCATTATACTGTGGTAGTAGGTGCCCGGCGCTTTGAGGAGCATTTCACGCTGGAGGGGATGGTTGGGATTGGACAATTCCAACAGAGTAATAGCCGTGGTTACACCGAAAAAACTTTCCATGTAAGGCAGCAAACCAATGGCCACTATAGACGAAAAAATGCCGTTGCCGACCCCGGCAGCCATGCTGTAACCGAAATTAATCAGTGATTCATATTCGAGGCTGACATTGCCGAAGAAAAGATAGATTGCGGCAACAGCCACGGCATTGGTTACAGAAACATAGAACCCGGCCCGGGCCAGGTCACTGCGCTGACTAAGCCTGGTAACTGCATAAATCGAAACTAAACCACCGGCCAGGGCCACCACAATAAAGGAATACTCACCGCCGGTGATCAGGCCGACCATCAAGGCCAGGACCAGGTTTATTATCAAGGCCAGCTTGTAACCAAACATCACCGTTATCAGGATTACGCCAATCGCCACGGGTATCAAGAAACCTGAAAAATATGTAGCCGCGACACAAAACACGAGGGTTATGACAAAAACCAGCCCCATCAGTGAAAGCAGCCTGGGGCTGGTAAAAACTTCCCTTACAAATATCGACATATATATGCCTACAAGAACAAAGAGAATAGCAAGAAGCAGAAAGAGACCGGTGTAAGCGGGATAATCCACCTGCTGACCCCGAATTAAGCCCAAATCTTCAAGCTGGGAGTACTGGTGCTCGCTGACCGGTTCACCTTCGCTGACAATAAGGGTATTGCGAAGGATAACTACCGGTTCGACCTCCTCGCGGGCCATTTCCCGTTTCTCCTCTGTTGCCTCTTCATTAAAATGCTTGTTTGTCTCGATCAGCGGCACAGCTAAAGCTTCGGCAATGCTTTTCAGTTCGGTGCTAACCGGATAAAGTGCTACCTGTTCTTCCAGCTTCTCCCGGGCCTGTTCTTTTTCGTCTTCTTTGATTCCCTGCTCAAAAACTTCACTTACGGAGTTATTGATCCGCTCCTGCAGGTTCCGCAGAGTTCTCTCGTCGGTGATGAGTGCAGCAACCGTTTCGTCGGGCAATTCCTCAGGAAGGAGGTCCTGCATTTTTTCCAGCTTTTCTTCTCTTGTAATTGCCTCCTCCTCAGCTTCATCTATTTCCTCGCTTTCATCTATTTCTTCAAATTCTTCATTTAACTTGACAACCTGGTCGAAAAAAATACCAATTTCATCGAGGGCATTTTCAAGCACCTGCGGGTCGTAATCATATACCTCCTCCACTTCTTCTGCCGCTTCTTCTCGCAGCTGTTCGGTCGCTTTCGAATCAATTTCATCCCGGTGCGCAAAGATGGTTTCCGGGCTAGGCCTGCCCACTGCGATATCCAAACGGGCCGGTATGCTGACCAATACCAGCAGTAAATAAACAGTGACAAATAGAACTGCCACCAGGACGATTTTCTGCAGGCGTATATTTTCTTTAAGTGGCCCAAAACGGCTTAAGAATTTTTCTAAATTTAATCTATTCTTCATGTTTATCCCTTTCCCTGGAGTTTTCATGGGCTTCATAAGCTTTTATAATGCTTTGAACCAGGGGATGCCTCACCACATCTTTTTCAGTCAGGTAAACCAGATCAATGCCCTCGATTCCGTAAAGTATATCTTTGGCCTCGACAAGGCCGGAAAAACGGCCGCGGGGAAGATCTATCTGGGTTATATCCCCGGTGATTACCGCTTTAGAGCCGAAACCCAGCCGGGTCAAGAACATTTTCATCTGCTCTGAAGTAGAGTTTTGTCCCTCGTCCAGGATGACAAATGAATCGTCGAGGGTGCGGCCGCGCATGTAGGCCAGGGGAGCAATCTCGATAATTCCTTTTTCCCGGTATTTCTGAAAGTTATCCACTCCCAGAAGATCGTACAAGCCGTCATAAATCGGCCGCAGGTAAGGGTCCACTTTTTCCTGAAAGTCTCCGGGTAAAAAGCCCAAATGCTCGCCCGCTTCCACCGCCGGCCGGGTTAAAATCAAACGCTGAACCTGCTTGTTCTTCAATGCATCAACAGCCATAGCGAGGGCAAGGTAGGTTTTGCCTGTACCGGCGGGTCCTATGGAAAGGACCACATCATGGCAGCGAATTGATTCCAGGTAGCGTTTTTGCCCGATCGTTTTCGGGCGTATCTGCTTGCCGCGGGGAGTAATCAAAACCAGGTCGCTGAAAAGGGAACGAATGGAGCTCACTTCGCCCTCACCGGTTAACTTAAGGGCATATTCAAATTCGCGGCCGGTTAGCAGGTGCCCTTTGCGAATGTGTGCAAGCAGTTCCTGAAACATTTTGTATATTTTTTCTACATCTTCGGGCGCTCCCTCGATAATCAACTCATGACCTTTCGGAATCAGGCGCACATCGAATTTGTCTTCAATAAGGCTAAAATGGCGGTCGTGCTTTCCAAGCAACTGAACCGCCTCGTCACCGCTTGCCAGAAGCACCGTGCGGCTGCCAGTTTTTTCAGCCAATAAGTCAATTCTCCCTTCATTTATTGCAAAACAGAGTTGTAATTCGGCATATTGTATTTAATTACATTATAACCTGAAATACACCCCCGGCAAGATTAATAATTACCTGCCGGTCCTTTGCTCATATATTTTACCATTACAAGGGGTATTTATGCCAAATCATGACCGGCGCATGCCCGGCCGCAGCGAAATCCGGCAGGCAGCATTACTGCTTCTTTAACACCAGGCCGGCGAATACTTCATAAATTATTTTCAGGGCAGACCGTGAAGTGATATTGGAGTGGTCGAGAGGTGGAGCAACTTCAACGATATCCATAGCTTTAACCGGCAACTCAGCCAGGACTGCACGCACTATTTCAATTGCTTCCCTGGTGGTAAGTCCTCCTCCTTCCGGAGTGCCGGTGCCCGGGGCATAAGCCGGATCCAGTATATCGATATCAAGAGAAAGGTAAACGGTCTCAATCCCGCGCAGGGCATTAATAATTTGCTCCAGGGCGGCGTTATGCCCTTTGTGGTAAAACTGCCGGGAACCGATCACGGTAATGGCCGGGGTTTGCTTTAAAAAATCCAGTTCTTCCTTTTCATAATTGCGCATGCCAAGCATAACCAGTTTTTCCGGTGAAGCATTGTCGTGTTCAAGGAAACGGCGCTGCGGACAGGCGTGAGACCAGCGGTGCCCCTCATATTGATCCATCAGATCGCAGTGGGAATCAAGGTGTATCATGCCCACAGGTTCGGTTTTGTATCGATCGCAAAAAGCCCCGGCAAGAGGTATGGTAACCGAGTGGTCTCCTCCCAAAAAAAGCGAAAACCCGGCGGCGGAAAGAAGCCTGAACGCCTGCCGGTAAACGGTGTCAAAATAACGCTCCCAGTCCAGGTCAGGCGGTACATTGCCCTGATCAAACAAAGTCAGGTCCCTTAAATCAAGACCCTCCTCGGAAAAGGGTGACATCTTTTTTGATAGCTCCCTGATTTGGTCGGGAGCACACGCTGCTCCCCGGGAACCGCTTACCGCCCCGTCAAAAGGTACTCCCAGGATTGAAACATCGCTTGACTGCAGTTCGCCTGCGGTTAAACCGCTCCAGTACTGATCTTTGAGCATTTAAAATTAGCCCCCGTTATGCAAACAGCCTGGTCCCCTACCTTCTCCTGCGCACTGCCGGTGGAGGTTTAAGAATTTCATGGACAATTATGGCGGCGGCCAGCGACTCTTTTCGATTTAACATCTGCTTTAGGTTGGCTGCCACCTCCGAAGGCTCCCTGCTTTCAAGCGGTGGGGCAGCAGCATACACATCTTCCGCCCCCGCATATTCTAAACTTTCTTCATCATCGGATTCTCGATCGGCGGCCGCACTTTTTGGCTTTTTGGCCTGGAAGCGGGAAGTTTCTTCTTCCCATATATCTTTGACTTCACCGGCCGTCGGGCTTTTTTTGCCTGCAGAGAGGTCTGTTCTTCGATCTCCCTGCTCTCCTCTTAATGCCTTTATCAGGGCATTAAGCAGGTTAAATGCGATAATGATGATAAATAAAAAAATTATGCCTTCCATGTAGGAAGCCTCCCGCTATTCGTTCTCGTCTTCCTGCTGTTCCTGTGGGCCAAGCTTGCTTATGCTCTCGCGCATGTCCGTGTCGGCCATGACATTTTTCATCTGATAGTAATCCATTACACCCAGCTTGCCTTCTCTCAGGGCCTGGGACATGGCCCGTGGTACCTCCGCTTCCGCTTCAACAACTTTGGCCCTCATCTCCTGGACCGAGGCCTGCATTTCCTGTTCCTTGGCCACGGCCATAGCCCGGCGTTCCTCGGCTTTAGCCTGGGCTATACGTTTGTCCGCTTCGGCCTGGTCTGTCTGCAGTTGGGCCCCAATATTTTTGCCCACATCAACATCGGCAACGTCAATAGACAATATCTCATAAGCGGTTCCCGAATCAAGGCCCTTGTTCAGAACGGTGTTGGAAATTTTATCGGGATTCTCCAAAACCATCTTATGGTTCTCAGATGAGCCGATTGTGGT